>CABRKI010000021.1 GCA_902471455.1 uncultured Porphyromonadaceae bacterium
ACCGGAGGATTGCGTGGCTTTGGGAAGATTGAAAACGGCATCGTAGTGCGCGATGACATCGAATACGGCCATTCCCAATTCATCCCCCTCTGGAATTTCGGCCTGAATTACTGAATTTTGTAATTATATAAAAATGAGGGTGTATCACACATTTTGATACACCCTCATTGAATAAACAAGGATAGGGGTTATCGTTTCATGAACCGGGTGTGTTGGCGCGTGCGTCCTTCTGCCGTTATAATATAGATTCCTCCGGGTTGTGCCGGGAACGGTACAACCGAAACGGATGCATTGGCGGTATGCGATGTTATGAGTTGGCCTGCTACATTATATATTCTGATGACGGATGGATGATACTCATCGGCTATTATCCCGCTGATTTCAACCCCATTTCCCGAAGATGTTTCAGAAGCCTTAAGCTTTCCGGAGATTTCATCTTCCACAGAATCGACACCTGCTATTTCGGCAATCGACACTACATTTGACCGTGAACGTAACACACTTCCTGCGCGTGTTGAGGAATCGTCGTCCAAAAGGATTTCGACTGCATAATACCCTTCTGTTTCCGGAGCATTGATGTCGGAATATGAGGTTATATTTCCGGATACTTCCGAAATACATTCAAGCGTTTCCGGAGTGGTACCGCGAAGTATTCGGTAAGAAGTAATCTGGCGACCTTCATATTTACCCCAATACAGGTTCCAAACACCTGGTCCTCCGTTATTGACGAGAAGATGGATTGGCTGATGGGCGGTTGTCAATGCCGTTTCTCCGTATGGTAGCCCGTAGCTGATACAGTATCTCGAAGCTTGAATTTTGGGCTCTGACGAAAGATCTGTGAACGATGAAGTGCCAAGAGGCAATGTGGCGATAATGTCATATTCGCCAATCCGTGACGACTCCTTATATACATTGACATTCGTGGCAATTGAGTTCAGCTCTTCAGGCATGCTCCATTGCAGACGGTGTTTGCCGGTTGATTCATTGATATCTACAATCTTGATGACGGGTGTCTGTTGGAGTGTTTTCACCCTTGTGGAAGAAGAGAAAACATCGTTTCCATAAGTTTCGGTAAGTGTGTGCCTTATTTCAAGTTCATAACCGGCGTTCTGGCGGAAAATAAGTTCACCATGAGTGTCATCCAACTGGTTGAACGTTATAAACCATTCGTTTAGTGGTTTAAACGTTTCGAAATCCCTATGGGCATATACACTCCATTCGCTATTGTGGAGATTGTCGCATTCAAACCTTACTCTTGCTCCTTGAATTACCTCGGAAGGAAGATTAAATGAAGCATCGAGAGCGGGATGTACCATAATAGTTTTGGAATAATCTCCGCAGGTTATGGTCTTTTCACCTTTGCTCATCCAACGCACCCATACACTTGTGCCTATTTCATTATCCACTACGGCATCCTTGCCGAAATCAAAATCGGAAGCCTTATATCCCGATGTCATCCGCAATTCAGTGGATTTTCCAACCATAGTTTCGGAAGGCATCGTCAGGAGATTTAGGGCTTTTACATTCATGATGAACGTTTCGGAGAAATCTCCTGCCCACATTTGGTTGTCAACGGCTTGTACTTTCACCTCATATTCACCGGGGGCGATATATCCGTTAGGAATGGTAAGCATCGTTGAATTGAGAAGATGTGCCGATGCCGGAACATCTACCCCGTTCAATCCGCCGTTTAATGGTGACCAGAAATACGCTCCTTCTCCTTCTGCTCCTTTATGCTTGATAGAGATATTGTATCTCAAAGCGGCTGACGGTGTTTCTGCATCGGAAGCCGGTTGCCATGAAATCACCAAAGCTTCATCAGATTGCTCGAATGTAAGGTCTTTAGGGGCAGTTGGTGGAGTGTTGGAAGCACCTATTATCTTATATTTCCCGAAACCTGTGACTCTGTCGCTTCTTCGATATCCCGGGATTTTAGAATTTGTATATGAAAAGCCATCCAAATGTCCGTTATTGATTATTTCATAGGAATGGTCGGTAGAAATGAAAATGATAACATATTCGTTATTGTCCAGACTTGCTAAGATATCTTGACATCCGTTGTTGTCGAAATCGAAAATGGACTCAATATATTTGAATTGGTGTCCACTGGGTGCCGGAATTTCTGTAATATCACCGTTATTCCAACGAATATGTAGGTTATCGGAATATTGTATAATTCCGTATCCTTCTACCGTCAAAGTCCATGCAATATCCATTTTTCCGTTGCCGTCGATATCTCCTACCACTTGTGCTTTAGCGTTTTCTAACCGTTGGATTTCCAAAAAATCAAAATTGCCATTATTTTTGTATAATATTACTCTTCTGGCACTTTTATCGGTCATTATTCTGTCGGAGAGACCGTCATTATCAAAATCATACCAGAAAACATCCTCAGAGGAGAAAGGCATTGTTGCTGTTTCAAGGAAATTGAGATAATCACCGGAATTACGGTAAATATTAAGGTTCCATAATCCACCTGTTTTGCCGTTGTAACAGTCGTCGTTTCCGTCGTTATCAAGGTCTCCTATAAGGATTTTGAAATCCGGTGTGGTTTGAGAGATAATCTCCATTGATTTGTCACCTTCATTGATAAGATGATTAATCCATCGGGAATTGCCTCCATAATCGCTAAGATACAAATCAGGCATTCCATCGCGGTTTATATCGGTAATTCTGATTCCACCGGAAAAGGCAGTATTATTGGAGAGTTTGAAATTATTATTGAATAGTTTCTTCAATGGGGTATAATTGCCATTTTCGTCACCTTCAAGGAAATTGTCGGATGATGACAAAAGTTCGTTTACACCGTCCAAATCAAGATCGACTGCTGTATAAATATAATCTCCTTTAAAGGAAGCGATTTCAAGTTTTGCGGGTACAATCTTGATTGTTTTCTTGACAGTGCGCCCCACCCCATTTAATGAGGCTGTAAGAGTTACGGTTTTCTCTCCGGGGGTCAGCCACGACAGATGTATTTCAGACGGGGTTTGCGAAGAAACAACAGCACCGTCGAAATCCCACGTATAGGTGACATTTTCGGATACTTCATTCTTCATTTTCACCACACATTCTTCGGAAACGGCCGTAAGCTTAGGAGATTCAATTAAGAAATCAGCGGCTGCTTGTTTATTCTCTATTACAGTATAATCGCTGAATTGTGAGCCCATGCCGCTTGCATCAACAACTTGCAGGGATACATATATATTACCGGAAGGCCATGAAGAGGTATGGAAGCGCCGTTGCAAAGAGTATCCGCAGTTGCCTTGGTCGAGAGTGCGACGTCTCCCGTCAGGAAGAGCGTCCGTCCAGAGGATATCGCATTTATCCGGGGCTGTTCCTATTCTAAGTTCATAGGTCAGGTCAAGAGGAGCGGTTTCTTTATCATTGCCTAAGTCCCATGTCACAATCAAATCTCCAGAACCAGGATCGAAAGAAGCTGATGGAGATTTCGGTTTTTCAGGACAAGAATTGGCTGCCCCTTCCAGGACAATCATTGAGCCGTGGACTCTGTAGTTTGCATCCCTATAGGTGATGGCAATGCGTTGGATTCCGCTGTTGTCCCAGTCTCCGATTGTAATAGGAAGGTTCTCATCATCAGTCTTATATAATTCCGTCGGGGCAGACTCTATTGTGATTCCGTTGACGGAATATGAATTAAGGATAAATTCATTGTAGTTCAATTTGGTAAGTGCCAACACTTCGTAATTGCCGTCATTATTGATATCGTGACACAATTTGAACTGCTGTTCTCCATCGATGAAATATTCATGTTTTTTGAAACTGCCGTCGCCTTTATTTTCAAACATTAGGAGGAAAGACTGACCGTTGTTGTCTTTGGCATCGAACGGCACGAGGATATCGATGTCACCGTCGCGGTCGAAATCCCGGCACCAGATATTGTCGCTACAAGCGAATCCACTGAATAATTTGATTTTCTTGCTTTCGCTGTCTTTCTTTTGGAATACGACTGAAAGGGTTTTGGTTGAAGCATCGTATGTGAACATATCGTTGAGTCCGTCGCCATCGAAATCCCTGAACATTACCTGACCTGCGAAAGAGTCTTTTACAAAACGTCCGTCGCCCAAGTTCATAAGATATACGCCGCTCGCACCGTCAATGAAGTCAAGAAGGCCGTCGTTGTTTATATCGATATGCTGATATGAGCTGAAAGAACCCGGAACAGGGCCTTGGCTTCCTTCTATAACGGAAAGGCCGGAACCAAGTCCTCCTCCACCGTGTTCCTTCACATAGTCGTAATATTCCTGTGGAGTCAAGATAACTGGATGTTCATATATAAAACTTCCATCGTGGTTCATTGTAAGAAATTCGTCGTCTTTGTCGTTTTCCGACCCCATTATCCAGAAATCGTTCTTCCCGTCGTTGTTATAATCAAGAACACTGACGCTTTTATTTCCTTTTTTAATTGTGTGGGCGATGGAACTTTCCAGACCGTCAAATTTATAAATGTTTACAAAATATTCATAGTCCGGAGAGCCATATTGCACGGCGGATATACCTCCGATGTTGCCGTTTCCGTAGTTCACCCATTTCCTTATTTCCGGGAATTCAAAATCGATGGAATAATCGCCAAGTAAGTCGCTGTTTATTTTCCACAACTTGGAACCTGTGGACCATTCTTTAAGGCCGTCGCCGTCAATGTCGTATAATCCGGCTGACGAAACGGGGAAGCCTTTAAAGTCCCCGCTGGATGATGTGTTTACTTTAACTGCATCGGAACCTGATTTTAATGGCAAATCGGCTTCGGTGGTGGTGCCTCTTGCACCGGGGACAAGCATAGGCAATAAGGAGGCAACCAGAACATTTCTAATAGTCTGTGCTTTCATTGTTGTATGGGTTAGTTGGCCGAGTTTGTCCCCGCTACCGGCAAAATATACTTATACAAAAAGCGTGAGGACATTCACTGTATATCATTATTGAGGCTCGCCAAAGCCCTTGAGAAACATACAGCCCACCCCACGCAATGGCGATATATAGCCAGCCCCGCGCTATGGGGTGGGGATATAGCGCATGCATGAAGGCGTCTTGACTGCATCATCCCTCTCAATGAATTATTGCGATTTCAATAATGGGACAAAGCAAAACGCTTTCAAAATATGTAAGTCACGAGTACTCTTTCCCATGACGTTATGGCAAAATTATTAAAAATCTGCCAAATATCAAAATACGCACACTTTTTTAACACCCTGCTTAACATCCGATGTTCCCTTTGGACATTTCTTTTAGAAACTGTATCTATCCTCTCAAAGGGGAAAATCAGCAAAATGACTCGATTCTGACAAGCCCTTCGATGAATGCGGCGGTGAAGGGGATCATCAGCAGTACGAGCAAGTTCTCGAATCTCTTCCCTATCAAATGTCGCGGGCCATGGCCCATCCGGTGATGGTGCGGGTCGCGGTGGAGAAGTTAACTCCGATGCGGATGGTCTCGCTGCCGTCAATAGCGAAAGGGATGGCGTAGTGCCGCTCCTCTATTTGGCATAACGCGGGAGGAGATATCCGAGAAAACCGTCTTTCACCTCCCCGTTGGGAAGACCGAGCGTGAAGATATTATTGTGAAATGACTTTATGGTCAGGTAGCCGGTCTGATAGAGGAGAGCCTCCGGATTCGGACTGTCGAAGTCGAGACCTTCGAGCGTGCCTTGGCTGCAACGCGCCTCGAAGAGCGATTTCAGGTCTATGTCAAAGCGTTTCAACTGATGCTCCAGAAGAGTCATACCTCCCGATTTGATCCAATAATTGTCGATTTCCTCCCTGTCCATTACGTTCAGAAGAGAGTATGGATTGTAGATATCAGGACTCTTTTTGGCGAAATGATAGCCGTCGAAGCGACTTTTCAACATCTCATGGATCTCCTCCGGGGTCACTCCTTCGGTTTCGGCAAGATCTTCCATCCCCTGCCGGAAATATTCGGACAGTTCTTGCTCGGTGATGCCGCATATAGCCGCGAATGCGGGCATGAAGCTGATGTCCATTATGTTGTTGAGTCCGGAGAACACCGACAGGTGGGCGAAACGGCTCACACCGGTCAGGAAGACCATGCGGATGTATTGCGCGCTGCTCTTGAAGTTGGAGTAAACGGCGGTAAGCTCTTCCCTCATCTTTACAAACCGCTTGTCGTTGTGGAGGTTGTTGACCAACGGCTTGTCGTATTCATCGACAAGGATGATTACTTGTTTGCCCGTCTTCTCATAGGCTCCACGGATTACATTCTCAAACCTGAGGGAGATGTTGTCCGTGAAAGGCTTTACGGCGTATCGCTCCTCCATAAGCCTGATTTTATTCTCAAGCACATCGGCAAGGGCCTCATCTCTGGCGTAAGATTCTATATTCAAGTCAAGGTACAAGACGGGATAGGGCTCCCAGTCCCAGTCCATCGTATCGGCATAGAGTCCTTTGAACAGTTCGCGTCGCCCTTCGAAGAAGCAACGCATCATCGATAGGAAAAGACTCTTCCCGAACCTGCGGGGACGTCCCAAGAAGAAATATTTTCCACCACGGTCGAGAAGCTGTTCCACATACTGTGTCTTGTCAACATACAGACAGTCCCTTTCTCTAAGAGCCTCGAACGACTGTTCACCAACCGGGTATTTTATCTTCTTTCCCATATCCTGTATTTGTAATTATCAGAAATCTTTTCAAAGATATAATAAAATAACAATTTATGCAAACGGATATTTGCAGACTCTAATCTTTATGGAATGCGCTCTTAATGTCGCACTCAGATTCTGAAAGCTTTGCTTTACTAAGGTATTATCTATAATGATTACTTTTTATAAAGTTATATTAATTTGAGGTTATTTCTATTCGCCATTTACAGCAAATTTGCTGTAAATGGCGAATAGAAATGGAATATCGTAAGACGGACGTATCTTGACAAGTTGATTGTCAGTTTACGTGGCATTTGATTGGGTCCGCGGAGGGGATGACGGTTATGAGGATGGAGTCGCCTTTGACGACAGTTTCGAGTTCCTTGCTGCCTCTCTTTGCTTTGATTCTTTTGCCTTTCCAATCTCCCTTTATGCAAATAGTCACGGGTTCCGTGAAAAGTTTTGGGTCGAGATTCATTTCCGTTGTGATGTCGAAACCATATTTTTTAGGATATACCTTTATGACTGTATTGTCGCGTATTGTCCTGTAGGCGGCACATTCCTTAAATGTACCGACCCAGATGTCTTCCTCATGACTCTTCACGTAGTCAAACATATCCCATAGGTCTTTGGGTGTGTGCCATTTATCGTAGCCTGTGGTGATTCCATGCGTCATGGTAACACCCCACAAACCGTCTTTCATTACATTGTCAATCCATTGTTTTATTGTTTCGGGGGTAGATTTGTTGTTTTGCTGTCCGATTCCGGTCTGGTGCATGCGTGTGCCCACACGCCCTTCTTCGGCGATTTCAATGAGCCACGGTCGTGTAGCATTAAATGGATAGCAGAAAGTGACAGGCTTTTTTCCCACGTGGTGCATTATCGCGCTGTCGTTCATCTCAATGTTTCGGCGCGCTTCTTCAGGCGACATCAGAACCAGTTTTCCATGACTCCACGAATGGTTGGAAATCTCATGTCCCCTTTCCGACATTTCTTTTAGTTGACTCCACGACATACGAGGTCTCACGGAATCACCTTCGTCTATCTTTTTACCGATAATCCAGAAAGTACCTCTAAAACCACGTTTTTCAAGTTCAGGGGCTGCCAACAGATAATGGTCGAGGTCGCCGTCGTCGAAAGTGAAACCTATTGCAGATTTCTTTCCATATCTGTAAGGGGTGATATAGGCGGATTCCACGAGCGCGGTCATTGCGTCGGCGTAGCGTCGGCCGAGTTCAATCTGTGCTTTACGGCTGAAGTGCGGGTCCTGGGGCTTGTCTTTGAAAAGACGACCGAGACCTTCGCTCGTCACATAGCTGCAATTTTCCACTTTCTTACAAATGGCGGGGACTACTGAATCATTGAAATTCCGGATATCTTCTTCCGGTGCCCATTCCCATTGGCCTAACTGACCGATCACTACCGGAATATCCCCTTGGCCGATGGAATCGCGGAGCACGGTAATCATCCGGTTGAATTTTCCGATGTAATCAGGTGTCTTTTTCTGAACGTCGGTTTCCCCCTGATGCCAGAGAATTCCTTTTAGCTTCCCGCAGCGCATTGCCTGGCGCGTGCGTCTCACCGCTTCGTTAAGAAACCCTTCTTTTCTGTCGGGTTGCCAACTCCTTATCGATGACCCTCCTTTGGCATTCACTACAAGAAGTATTTTTCGTCCTGTGCGCGAATGCATAAGTTTTGAGAAATTGTTGGCGGGAGAATAACCTTGTAGTTTTAAATCCTTACGGATGGATGAATATTTATTGAAGGGTGCTTTTGCTTTTTCAGGAATGCCTTCCTGATTCAGGAGCCATACCCCTTCTATTGTTTTCGTAGTATCTTCCGGTTCGAAAGAACCTCGGCCTGCCATATTCGACTGCCCTATGAGAAGATATATGTCATAGTCGTCGGAAAAACCATAGCAGTTTGCCCAAAGAAGACAAACTGCCACAACTGTAAGAATGTGTTTTAATATATTCATAGGTAGATTAATAGTTATAGAACCTGTGGAGAAAGTGAAGAGGTATTTTTAGTATGTATGGGGAATGATTTCCGATACGGCAGACGAACTTTCGGAAGAAAACTGATAACCCGTTTTCTTCCCATAAGCAGATGACGACGGCTTAAGTTTCATGAAAGAGATGTCGGGCAATGAACCGTCGGCTTTTCTCGGTTTCAACAGTTGCGAGGCATCGAGGCTTTCAAAATCGGAATCTTTCAAAGAAATATCTGAGAAGAAAGTATTATTGGATGCTGAACTGAGGCTTTGGTCGAAGTTTACGCAGTTGGCATCCGAAAGGGTCGGCTTGTATGCAACATTGTTCGAGAGATTGTGCCCATATCCGTCAACATCCACGGCTTCCTGATGCGATTTGCGGTTGACCATATTGAAATTCCTTTTGTTACGGAAGGCTGTGTTGTTGATGAAATCAAGCCCTCCCAGATGATGGTTGGCATAAAAACCGTTTTGTTTGTTAGCCCAGGAAAGACAGTTCCTGACTATGTTGCGGGGAGGAACCTTCTTAGAATCAACAGTCGGTTTCATGCCATAGCCGCCCGATTTGAAGCCGGTGCCGTCTCCTCTTGAAACCCTGTCGGCATCATAACCGTTTTCCCACGCCCAGCAATTTTCAATAGTAACCGGAGCGAGATTGTTGATGAGGTCGTAGCCGTCGTCGCTGTTGCGCCATGCCCGGCATCCTCTCACCACATTTCCCGTGTAGCTTGCGCCGTTGAGATGAAATCCGAATCCGTCGCAGTTGCCACCGTATCCGTTTTCCGACACCGGGTCGTAGTTGTTGTATGCATCGCAGTTCAGCACAAGGTTGTTGGAGCCTTTTGTGGCATATACACCGATGCCCATGCCGTCGTGCATGTGTACTCGTTCGATGACGCAGTTGTTTCCGCCAAAAAGACCGACGATGATGCTTTGCGTATGCCCGGTCTGTGTCACCTGGATTCCGACGATGTCGAAATCTTTCAAATGCCAGTAGTCAGATTTCACATAGAATCCTATTACCCTTGCATCCGGTTTTACATCGGAGAGATCGATGACGGCTTTCTCGCCGGGGTAGCCCGAGATGGTGATAGGAGAGCCGGCTTTCCCAGCTGTAGAAAGGTCATAGACGCATGAATAGACACCTTCGGCATTCTCGCGCATGATATCTGAATTCTGAGGTTTATAAGTGCCCTTCCTCAGATATATGGTAGAACCCGGTTTTGCCGATTGGATAGCCTTCTTGATAGAATGGTATGGAGCTTCGATGCTCCCGTTGTTATTGTCGTCACCCGTTGGTGCTACATAATAATCCGTGGCTGACACATTCATGCAGAATGCCAGCATGGGTGCCGATATAATCAAAATCCTTTTCATATTAATCCGATTTTTAATTTACGCCTGCTTATCTTATAATTATCTTTTTTCCGTTAAGGATATAAATCCCCGGCACCGGATTTTTGACTCTCTGTCCCGCCATATTGTAGAGGATGCCGTCTTCGGGTCGGTTCCAGCCGTTATCTTCAGGGATTACTGAATCTACGCCGGAATCTTCCATATATCCTCCCGCAATCCATGCTTCTTCGTCGTTCTTCAAGTCGCTTCCGAGATAATAGCCGATCTGGGTAGGCTGGTTATAACCTATGTTCTGGTTCATCGCACTCATTTCATAGACATGGTCGGTCATCAGCCACGGAAACCTGTGTTCTGTGGGTATCCATGTTGAGAATATCTTTATGTCTTTCACTTTGGTGGCATCCGGCACAATAATTTCTTCACGCCAATCACCGAGTATGTCGCCAAAAAAAGAAGGGTTCTTTTTAGTGCCGTTGATATATGCCATATCGTAACGATAAAGCGTGAACACGCGCCCGTTTTTATAATTGTCGATTTTATCGCCATCTAAAACCTGACGGTTTAATCCTCCGTCAAACCAGATAGCCATATTGGTGGATCCGGGATAATCGCCGATTTCTTCTCCGGAAATAGAATGCAGTTTACTGCGATACCACCATATCTCACAACCGGGGCTGTCGGGATCGATATCTGCAACCAATGCACGCCCCATGTCATTCTCTTCGTCGCCGAGATGCGCATATAATGTGGTGCCGTCGATTGCATCACGAAGTTCAGTTTCGGTTTTTCCGGTTTCGAAGCAAGAGAAAATTTGAAGACCTTCGCGCGAAGGATCGAACTTCCCGAGATGCAGTGCGTCGCCATGTCCGAGTTCAGTGGTGTAAAGACCTACGCCGTCATGGTCAACGGTCATTGCACCATAAACAATTTCGTCAAAACCATCGCCATCTACGTCACCTACGCTAAGCGAATGGTTGCCCTGCGCCGCATATTTGGAATAAGGTTTTCCGTCCTTCCCTGAGAGGTTGTTGCGTGTGTCGAAATTCCATCTGCGTGTAAGTTTGCCGTCGCGCCAGTCCCACGCCTCTATTACGGAACGTGCATAAACGCCTCTTCCAAGTATTACGGAAGGTAGGACGCCGTCGAAACACCCTACGCCAACGCGGAGGCTATGGGCACGCTTGAAATAACCGTCGCCCCAATCCTGGCTCTTTCCACGTGGAATAAAATCTGCACGTGCAAGCTCTTTCCCGGTAACACCGTCGATAATGGAAAAGAATTCAGGACCTTTCCCAATATAATTGGCACCTTTTTCACGGTAATCCGTAATGCCATCGCCATCGGTGTCATAAATTTCCGCTCCGTCGCCGAATATTGTGCCCTCGCCGGTCTTGATTGCCATTTCCGCTTTTCCGTCGCCGTCGAAGTCAGCTACGGCGAACGAAGAACTGTTGCCGAGAATGATATTAGGACCGGAGCACACGCGCCAAAGGAATGTTCCGTCGAGCCTATAAGCTTCGTAAAGCACTGTATGCCTCACTTCCAACGGCGATTCCCCGCTCCCTGTTCCGTCATTGCCGTCATGGGCGAGAAGACGTTTCACTATAATTTCTATGGTTCCGTCGCCGTCGAGATCGCCTACGCTCGCGTCGTTTGCTTCATAGCGCATACCTTCTACACTGCATACGTTTTGGGTGTCGGCAAGTGGAATGGAAATATAAGGAAGCTTACCGCTAAGTTGTGTTTCGCTCATCGTATATGTCGCCAACGTATCATCGCTGCCGCTATATGTGAGGCGATATACGGCATCGCCCGAACCCGAAATATTGAGGTCAAGAAAATTGGTTGCGGCGATAGGCTCCTCGTTTATCTTTACTTCTTCGGAGCCCCCTACCGAACGATAGAGGTCGAATGTCGTCGAAGCGTTGTCGCCGGGAAGCATCCTCCATGAAATGAGAAGTTTGTTGAGCGTAGATTTATAATTACCGGTCGTGGCATTGGATGTGCCGCATATAGAACCCCACAAAGCTCTCTCGCTTATCTGGCGGGGAGTTACCGCCGGCATAGAAATTGACGAGAGAGCAAACAATGAAAGTAATAAATTTTTTCTGAGTTTCATGATTCGTTTTTGGATTAAGTAGTTATAGGTAAAACATAAATTATTTGTGCAATTTTGAATTAGGGACATGCCTTCGGCATGTTTGATTGCATGGAATTGAAATGCACAAATATTTACTGCGTTGGCTATAATATCAGGTTTAAGCAACATGCAACGCCTTTTGATATAAAGACGTTGTATGTTGCTGAATATTATTTAAGGTTGCGGAGGAATTCTATTTCGATTATCTTCAGTGATTTCCCGGCTTTCCCTTTTTTCTCGTCGTTGCTGCTGTCCATTTCCTTTATGGCTCCGAATGCATCCTTGTCGGTTGACGCGCCTGCCATTTTCACCGTGTAGCGTTGTGCTTTCGGTGCATCTGCAGGTATTGGGAGATGGGAGAAACCGAGACCTTTGGGCGTCGAGCCTTCCCATATTTTCACGGCTTCCGAAGAATCTGAAGGATGGGCATATATTTCTATAGGATAGGACGACGAACGGAATCCTTTCATTTTTACACATACCTCGTCTATATTCGTAGGCTCGGAGAGTGTATATGTCACCCATGCTTTATCAAGGTCGGCGTCGCTTTCCCAGGAGGTGTTTTCGTAAGTGTCATAACTCAAGTTAGGGTCGCCCGAACCGGCTATGGCACTCATGATTGCCACTTCCCTGCGCCAAGGCACAAACGATTGTCCTTCGGGGGTGGCGCCTCTGTCAAGACGTGAAACAAGCCCTTCCGACGGGATATATTCCGAGATGCCGTCTTTAACCTCTACTGGAAGAGTGTTGAATTCTATCTCCACTTCGGGAAGTCCTTCGGCTTTCGCTACAAGGCGCACCTTCCCGGGTTTTGTAAGCGACCTGAGCATCACCCTGTTCACACCGCATTCCACCGGAAGCGTGTCGCAAAGCACATGGTTAAGTGTGGCACGGGTTTTCTTGTCGTATTTCTGGTTGCTTCCTTCCGAGGATATCGACGTTGAAGTCAGGGCAGCTTGGTTGGTGGTGAAGCCGTATGGCTTGTTCCTTGCTATTCCGCCGCGCCATTCCGCCGGGCCTTTGAGAGAGAACTTTACAAGACGGTTGTCGAGAGGGCATCTTCTTCCTTCCGCATCCACCACTTCGAATTGCACGAGAGCCACGTCGTTGCCGATTCTCTATGGCAGTGAGTTTGAGAGCCACAGGCGCACCGGCGGTATATTTCACGTCGCGCGACACTTCTTTGCCGTCTTTGTCGTAAGCGATGGCAGTAAGGGTGCCGTCTTCATATTTCACATCTTTGAAAGTGAAAAGGAATTTATAGTCGTGGCTTTCCGGAAGAATGGTTTTACCGTTTTGGCGAAGCACTACGCTGTCGGCATTTGAGACAACATAGACGGTGGGTACGGAGAATCCCGGTTCATAGTTCCAATGGCCCACGATATAAGTGCGTGGTTTGAGGTCATCTACCCAGCCATCCCACATCACCTGATGGGCGAAGAATGCGTCTTTCTCTATTCTCATTGGATCGACCACCCCGCTTACGCGGTAATTGTCGGCGCTTCTGCCGTGGCTCTGCGTGTCGCTGAACACTATTTTGGCACCTCCGGAATTGACCTTCGTGCCGCTTCCGGGACGCTCGATCCAGTAATCATACCAACGGCGCACGAGTTCAGCCACAAACTCGTCGTTGTTATGATTGTAGGCGTTTGCCGGGGCATTGCGATAAAGTGGGCCGGCACCTTCCGGATGGAACGGATATGACCAAGAATTCCAGTGGAAACGATGGGCTTCGTCGCGGCAATATTCCATCATCCACATCGGCTTAGTGTCGCTCTTGTTGACGTAGAGCATCTCGCCGCCATATTCGGCTTCGGGCTTGTCGAGCATTTCGCGCGAGCCTATGGCGCGGCTTCCGTAGGGGTCGTATTGGTTGCGCAGGGCAATCATCTCCTTCATGTGCTGGCCGGAAATGCGTTGGTTGCCGCATTCATAGAAAAGGATGGAGGGCGCGTTGCGGTTATAGATTATGGCGTCGCGCATAAGTTCGAGCCGCTGTTCCCACTTCCGTCCTTCGGAGTCCCTTTCGGCATCGCCTGCGGGCATTGCCTGGATAAGGCCGACACGGTCGCAGCTTTCAACGTCCTGGCGCCCGGGACAGGTGTGCATCCATCTTACGAGGTTGCCGCCCGATTTCACGAAAAGATCGTTGGAATAGTCGGATAGCCATGCCGGCATAGCCTGCCCCACTCCAGGCCATTCGTTGGTGGTGCGCTGTGCGTAGCCATGCACCATAATTACCCTGTCGTTGAGATATATCATGCCGTTTTTGAATTCGGCTTTGCGGAATCCGGTGGTTGTGGTTACGTCGTCGGTTTTCTCTCCCCCTTTAAGCGAGGTTGTCACGTCGTAAAGGTAGCCGTATCCCCACGACCAGAATTTCATATCGCTCACGCGCTTTTTTGCATGTAGGGTTGCCGTCGCACCGGCTGGGATTGTCTTGGGTGCGCCGTCGAACGTAGCCACCGTCTTGCCTTCTGCGTCTTTCACACTGACCTGGAGCGACCTTGTTACAGGCTTTGTGGTGGAATTATGAACTTCGCTTTCCACGTTGATTGTCACGCTTCCGGTGGGAACGTCGTATTCTGTGCCGTAAACGTATGTGCCGGTAGTGCCGAGGTTAGAGAATAGCGGCAACGTCTGATATACAGGGTCAGTGACATGGAGCCATACGTTTTTTGGAATGCCTCCGTAGTTCACATTAAAAGGTTTGGTGTGCCATTGCCATGTAGAGCCTGTGGATTGTTCCTTGTAATCCCATGCGTTGTCGGTGCGTACCTCGATGAGGTTGTTGCACGGCTTCAGGTATGGGGTGAGGTCGAACCCGAATGCCATCACGCCGTTTTCGGACAGTCCTATCTTTTTGCCGTTGAGGAAAACCTCGGCAGCCTGACGTGCGCCCTCGAATCCTATGAAGACTTTCTTATCGCCGTTGGCTACGGCGGTTTCTACGTCTTTTGGAAGTTTGAAGTTTTTCCTGTACCATACTTCGCCCGTAGGCATTTCGTAGGTTGATACTTTGAACGATTCGTCTTCATTCCATGCATGGGGAAGTGTGACGGGATGTTTCTTCAGTATTTTCGACACCTCTTTGTCGGGTGAAGAAAGCCGCCAGTCGGAATTGAAATTTAACGTCTGGCGACTGAACGCCGGCTGTGATGCCAGGCTTAAAAGGGAAAGGGCTATGAGGAATGCTTTCCCTTTTACCATTGACAGAAGTTTCATAATATTTCGGTTTTTAAATGATTCTTTTTTCATGGGTTGGCTTTATCCGTGAAGCTGCTTGTTGAGTTCGGATGCAAAGTTAATGCCCCATGGCGCGTGTTTTGTCCGAGGCTGTTGAAACTTATGTCGGTTATTGTTGAAAATATACATAATCAGGGCGTTTGCAACATTTTCGGCATCGGATTTGCAACATTTTCGGCAATTTTAATTAAATTTGTGGCAGAATCTTATGTCGCATCTGACGCTTCTCAAGGGTTCGCACAGTTTTATGAAATTTCTACTGACGATATTGACTATATTGCTTATCTCCATCGTTGCGGTTGGCGACACCGTTGAAACTGCGCCGACAGAAATGGTGGCGATTGACATGCGTCATGGCTTACCCGAGAGCCGGGTGCGGGCGTTGCGCGTATTGCCCGACGGGCGTCTCGCGGTCGCGACGGCAGGATATCTAAGCATATTCGACGGCACCGGGTTTGTTAACGAACCCATAGACGATGACAAAGGAATAGCTCTCACCTCAAGAGGCAAGGGCCGACAACTTTTTTATGACCATGATGGCATCTTGTGGTTAAAAACACCTCTATGGCGTAAAGCTCCGACATCCCCTTATGCCGAAACCGGAAAACTCCATGCGTTCGACTCTAATTCCGGAAAAAATATAACCGATAAGGCTGTGGAAGTTTTGGGCAAAGGTGTGGTCTGTGATTTTTTTGTAGATGACAAAGGTGGGATCTGGATTATCGATGCCGATAAATATATTTGTGCGGTTGACCACGGAAGAAGGAAGAAAATAGCCAACATCGGCTCCGTGGCGAATGAATTGCCATCCGCCATATATGAGGGGGATGGGAAAATGTATCTTTGCTATGACAACGGCAACGTCTGTGTGTTCAATCTTCATTCCGGACTTTTGGAATACATGTCGCGTGCTCCGCTCCCGAAAATGCGTTCACAGCTTATAAACGGTAGGGCAAAATGGCTGAACGGAAAGCTTTGGCTCTCCTTTCAAAGACATAACCATAACGACAGTTCATGGCTTGCGAGCCTCGACACTGTCGGAAAGGAATGGAATGTTAGACGGTTCGACCGACTGGTTTTCGACTTTTATGTGGATTGTAGGGATTCCGTGGTTTATTCATTTCCCGCTCTTGATGACAACGTCTTTTGCATGGAACAAGACCGGAACGGCGGCATGTGGATAGGTACCGGCAACAGCGGGTTGCGTCATATCTCGCCTGCGGGAGGAAGACTTATAACAGTTTACAAAGGTGATTACCCATATCCCGGTAACGGATATTTCCCCGATGAAAAAGCAAAAGCGTCGGCAAATAAGTATGCTTCGGGCATACTGAACGGCAGCGCGGTAGATTCGATAACCGGATACGTCTATCTGGCTACCCGGAAAGGATTGATGGTCGTAGATGGAAAAGGGAAACTCATGGCGACATTGAATAACAATGTTGGGCTTCCGAACGACAACGTGCAGGGAGTCATAGCCAATGTAGGCTCACGGGGTAATAAAAAAGTCGGAGGCGACGTATGGTTCACCACTACGACTGGTTTGTCACGTTTGAGGCATCTTCCCGGCGACACTCTTGAGGTTATAAACCTCGGTATTCTGGATGGTTTGGATTTGAACGGAAAAGAGTTTTCCACACAGTCTATGGCTGTTGATTCGCTTGGGTTTATAGTGGCGGGTTTTCCGGGAGGCTGGTGCAGGTTCAATCCGGCGGCTGTTGACGGCACTGACCATGTTGTGCATAAATATCCTGACGGTAACGGCAATGGAGGTGGCGATAAGGGTACGATTGCCGGTATGCCTTCATACATATTTTGGATTTGCGTGGGTGTCGTTGTCGTTGCGATATTGCTTTTCGCATTGATGGTTCGTCGTAGGAAGAAACCGGAATTGAGTGTTGATACGGCTCCGGAAGGAACGTCAAACGATGGCGTTATGTCGGATGATGCACCGGAAGGTCAAGGTGGAGGGACCGGTAAGGACCAGTTGTGTGATTCCCTTGTGGGCAAACTTCGTGAAACTGCACGTCAGGATATCGCGGACTCCGGTTCTTCGGATGTGGAATTCGTGAAAAAAGTCAACAAAATAATAGAGTCCCACCTTGACGATGAGACTCTAAGCGTAGTGTCGTTAAGTTCGATGATGGCGATGGACCGTACGAACCTTTATCGTAAGATGCAATCGGTGATGGGTGAATCGCCGTCGGCTTACATAAAAAACATGAGGCTTTCGGTGGCTGCGCGTTTGCTGAAAGAGACCGAATTGCCGATGTCCGACATCGCATTACGAACCGGTTTTTCTTCCACCAAATATTTTTCGGCATCCTTTAAGGAGAAGTTCGGGGTGCTTCCGGTCAAATACCGTAAAAGTTGACTCTTACCTGTTATATGGTATATGTTAGGGTCATATAATAGGTCAGCGTATGATGATTTTCTTGCTGCGGGAAATGTAAAGACCTGGTCTTGACGGTTCGTCAACCGGAATGCCTGCGGCGTCATACCATTGTGTCTTCTCGCTGCTGTCATCGATTATGTCGTCAACGGCGGCATCGTTGCCGTCGGCGAAGGAACAGATGGTCTTGAGTGCGGCGCAGGCTTTACCCGTGCGGCTGTCGAAGAGCGGGGCGTTATACCAATTTTCAAGTGTCGTGCCGTAGGCGTTATATTCCATCCACCACCAGAAGAGACCGGTCACTTTGTCATAGCTTCGGAGAAGCGATACAAGGTCTTTGGCAAACTGGTTCTGTCCTTCGTCGGAAAGGGGATAATCCTGGCTTACGGGTTTGTCTGTGATTGGCCACGCGTAAGAATAACCGGTCTCCACAAGCATAATGTCTTTTGTGGGGTAGTCGGATGTGAGCTGGTCGAGTGCTTTCTTGAGCACGTTCATCGAGCCGTGGAAGTAAGGGTAATAGCTCAAGCCTATGATGTCGTAATCCACGCCGAGCGAATTCATCTTGTCATAGAAATTCTTCTGCACGCCTGTCTGCGCCACCCTCTCCGTGTGGATTATTATTTTGGCGTCGGGGCATTCTTCGCGGCAAGCCTTGATGGCCTGTTTCAGTAGAGTGCCGAAGCGTTGCCAGTTGGCGTCGCTTCCCATGAATGCCTTCTTGAGGTCTTTGTCGGCGGCTCCGTATGGACCCCATAGCATACCGTAGCTTATTTCGTTGCCCGGTTGGATGAAATCGGGTGTCACGCCGGCTTCTTTCAGCGACTGGAGCGTTTCTTTTGTATAGTCATATATTTTTTGATACAGTTCGGAATCCGTGAGTCCTTCCCAGGCCTTCGGAGTCCATTGTTTTGCGGGGTCGGCCCATGTGTCGGAATAATGGAAATCGAGGAGCAGGGCGAAGCCGTCATCTTTTATACGCTTGCAGAGAGGGGTGATGTATTCCAGGTCCTGGCAGGCGTTTGGGTCTGCGTCGCTGCCCGTGTAATCCTTGGGGTTGACGAAAAGGCGAACACGCATGGCGTTCATCCCTTCTTCGTGGAGAAACGGCAGGAGTTCGGCAATCGGTTTGCCGTCATGGTCTTTATACTGGGCTCCGGCTTTTTCATATTCCGGAAGAAGGGAAATGTCGCCACCCACATAGCGGTAAACGGCGAACGACTGCGAGCATACCAAGGCAACCGCAGCTAAAAGGATGTTTCTAAATTTCATAAAATGTAAACGCGGATTTTGGTTTTGAGATTCCCTCATTGATATGGGATTTGTATAGGTTATTTACTATCAACACGGAATATAGGGGTCGGGTTCGGCTGCAAATTTAAATAAATAGTTTGGAAATAAAAAGCGGGGCATCGTTGAAAAAACCGCGCCCCGCACACAATCAAAGGTAATTTATGAAAAAAGTCGGTATTATCAGTTTGCTGCCTGTGCCTCCGCCTCCTTAATCATCTTCTCGTTGGCATAGATGGTGAGTTCCACGCGGCGGTTGAGCGCACGCCCTTCGGGAGTGTCGTTTGAAGCTACGTAATCTGCCATCGGGATTCCGATTGCCGTAAGACGGTTGGGGTTGACTCCGCATTTGATGAGATAGTTGCGCACGGAGTTGGCTCGCTGGTCGGAAAGCTTCTCGTTGACGGCGTATGAACCGGTGTTGTCGGTATAGCCTACGATAGCCACGTCGGTGTTGGGGTTTTCCATAAGGTTCACGGCAAACTTGGTGAGGTCGGTCTGCGCGCTCTGGTTGAGGTTGTATTTCCCTGTCTGGAAGAGGATGCCTCCGTCGAAGGTCACCTTGATGGCCTGAAGTCCGTTGGAATCCGTGGTCTGCTCAACCTTGGCTTGTTGTTTGAGCTGCTCTTCAAGCTGCTTCTGCTGCTTGTCCATGTTCTTGCCGATGAGTGCGCCTGCACCTGCACCGACTGCCGCACCGATTGCAGAACCGATGCCGGCGCCTTTGCCGCCCCCGATGAGGGCTCCGATGCCTGCACCTACGGCGGCACCGCCGCCACCCCCTATAAGGGCTCCTTTACCGGTATTGTTCATTGACGAACATCCTACACCCCCCACCAACATGGCGAGGGCTAAGAAAGCTGCTGTGAAATTTCTCAAGATTTTCATAATCAAAGCAATTTTAATTTATAATCGGTCGTGGTTCCCTTTGATAAGGAAACGACCAATCATTAGATTAATAAATGTTAACAAGGTTTAATCAAAATATTTAACATTTTCCTCAAACTCTGAGAAGAAATGAAGAATCCGCTGATTCTTTAAGAATATAACCTCGGCGGCTCCCTCTTGGTTTAGAGCGTATTCTTTAAAATTTTGGAATTCTTTGTCATGTCTGGCTCCATTCCTTTGTCATGTCTGGCTATATTCCGCAGGCGGTTCGACACACCACTGAAATCGAGCCTCTCTCATCGGTTGATAACGGCGGCTTTTTATTTCATTGTAGAACCCTCTTTTTTGCTGAGATGGACTTTTTTGGGTCGTTTCAAGTGTTAAAATGGGGTCAGAACACCCATTTTAACACTTGAAACGGACTTTTTTGGGTCACTTCAGCCATTTCCGGTATTTTCAAAAAGAATGCCGACATTCGTTCGTCTCGCCAATCAAAGAAAGGGATTTAGTTGGATTTGTGATGAATTTGATAAAAAGTGTTGTGGCGATAAGTACACAACTAATAGTCGTAGTTAGAGCTATTATTGTGATATTTGCTGTATAATAGGCGTAACTACGACTATGGAATAGAATATATGTTACCACATGGTGAAATCTTCCGTCGGATGTAGGCGATGAAACAAAGATGTGTAAAAAAAATGAAAGTTGCAAACCGTCCTATTCGTCGTATGTTTTGAATTGATGCTTAAAGGTTTGATATAGGATAGTTTAATATATGGAGAGGGTGCCAAAAAATTTTATTTTGTTTTTAGAGGATACTCCGTTTAACTTTAAACTTTTATTTAAGGTTAAGGGTGGGATGAAATAAAATGTTTTGTTTTTGAGTTTAAGGATATAAAAGATGTCTTTCGGAGTGAGTTAATTTGGTATATCACGGAATATCAAACGTGCCGGAGACACGTCCCTACAAAGTTAGATACGTCTTCACGATAAGATAAATGTCAATCCAATAAATATATGTCAATGAGATGAAAAGCGGAATTATGAAACGTATTGCCGTCGTTGTGATGGCTATGGCGGTGTCGCTGGGTGTGATGGCCGCCGACAATGCATTTGAAGGTAAAACCATCGTCATGCTTGGCGACAGCTATGTGAAAAACCATCGTCGCCCTTACGAAGAGAGCTGGCATGCAAAAGTGGCTTCAAAACTCGGTATGGAATATGTGAATTTCGGACGCAACGGCAGTAGCATAGCGTTCGACCGCACTAAAGACGGCTTCGGCCCGGCCATGACCGTGCGTTACAAGGAGATGCCCGATTCCGCCGATTATGTCGTAGTGATTGCCGGACATAACGACGCCGACTACCTCCGCAAACATGGAATCGAACTATGGAACGATTTCTGCAACGGACTTGACACCCTCCTTGCCGGACTAAAGGAAAAATATCCCGAGGCGAAAATAGGTTTTGTAACCCCATGGGCGGTTGACCGCCAATACTTTCCGGAAGTCACGCAACAGATTCGCGAAGCCTGCAAGGCACATGGCATAAAAGTGCTCGACATGGCAGCCATGAATGTGATAGACGTCAACAATCCGGAGTTCAGGCAACGTTATTTCCAGGGGCCGAAAGACACCGCCCATCTGAATTCGGAAGGTCATGACCTTCTCCTCTCTGTCGGTGAGGAATTTATACGCGCACTGTAATAAAAGTCGAAATGTTTAAGGTTAAAAGTTTAAAATTTAGATAAGTGCTTATTTATCTGTCAAAAAGATGACACTATTATCTAAACCTTAAACCCTAAACCCTAAACATTAATCGTTAAACTACAACAATGGTCAGGATTATGAAAAGTCCTGACCATTATTGTAACCTCTAAATTAAACAATCACTATTTTACAACAAATATATTATTACCCTTTTGACGATAAAAGAATTGTCAAAGCTTATTATTAAGGTATGCGCAGGTGAACGTCGCCGGAATTCTCGGTCCCCGTTTTCTTCCGGTTTTTTGCGGCTTTAGCCTTGTTTTTCTCAGCCTTTATTCTGTTTTTTTCGGCTTTCAACCGATTTTTTTCAGCTTTGGCTCTGTTGCCTTCCGCTATCGCCCTGTTCCGTTCGGCAATTTCCTTGTTCCTCTCTGCTATTACCTTGTTTCTTTCCGCTATCGCTTTATTCCTTTCCAAATTGGCGGTGTTGGTTTCGTTGCCGATACAGGTAGTGGATGTGCCCGACATCGACACTTTCCCTCCCGACGAAGAGTCTTTCCGGAGATTTCGGCAGTTGCCATAGAGTTTTACCGATGCCCCGCTTGACGCTTCGGCATAGACGTTGTTGCAGTCGTCCATCTGAATGTTCGCTTTTGACGCGCTCGACGCCTCGATGTCGAGGTCGGCCTTTACGAGTTTGTCGATTGACACGTCGGCTGCGCTGGAGATTTCAATATCGGCCTTCCCGCATTTTGCCGTGCCTATATTCACTGCCGAGGCACTCGAGCAGTCGATGTCAAGGTTTGCCGTGGTGGCTGCAATATTGACCTTAGCAGAACTTGAAAGGTCGATTTCGATTCCCGGACAATTAACCTCCTTGAAATCCACTTTTGAAGCCGAAGAGAGGTCAATGCCGATGCCGTCGCGCTGGTCTATGTCTGTGACAACACTGACGTGCGCCGCCGACGAAAGGTCTATTCCAGTTAGTTTTTTGCTTGACACTGTAATTATGGAAGGACCTTTAATTCTGTCGAAATCACCCTCATAACGGGCATACAGGCATCCGTCTTTTACATACACTTTCAGATAATCTACGGCGGATGGCGTTGTGGCGACTTTGGCTTGTCCCGAATTTTTCCCTTGCGAATATACAATCTTGATGCCCTGGCAGGCATCGATTTTGGAAAAATCTCCGATTTTAACGTTTTTCTTTACTGTGGCGTCTGATTCCTTGCCGTTATTGACTGAACCGGAGTGGCCGAAAGTGGTGCCGTTGCCTATGGAGCAGCTGAAAAGCAGCATACACATTGTGGCGGCAATGCTGAAGAATGAAGTTTTTTTCATTATGGTTGGTAGGTTGTTGGTTTTCATAGCTGTCTGACCACAGATGAAGAGGTCGGCGAAGCGGAGCCCCTTACCGGCATGGTTTCCAAAATCAGGCCTCGGGTTTTGATTTCGCCGCGTGTTGAGGCATTCACTTTTGAACTGTTGCAGCGTCCGGAAAGGGTTACATCGGCGGCGGTCGAAGCGTTTGCGTTGATGTTTCCCGCACATAGCCCGCGGAGTTTGACGTCGGCGGCGGTGCTGGCGTTGACCTTTATATTGTCGGCTTCGGCTACGAGGAAAAACACTTGGGAAGCCGTCGCGGCATTAATCGTAATTTGATGGCCTGTCACTTCTCCGAAGCTTATGGAAGAAGCCGTGGCGGCATCCACTTGAAGATTGCCCGCAACGTTCAGTTGCCCGTTGACGGTCACGGAAGAAGCGGTAGCGGTTTTTACGCTGTTGAGAACGGGTGAGGAAACGCGGATAACGGTTTTTTCCATTACTCCCTTAATGTCGCCTGCATATTTGGCTACAAGGATGCCGTCATCTACATATAATTTAAGTTTGTTTATCGCCGTTTCCGAGGCGTTGACTTTGGCTATGCCGGGATTGTCACCTTGCGTGAACATGAGTTCTATGGCGGAACATACGTCTATCCCGGAGAAATCACCGATAGGGATATCTATGGAAGAAGTCTGGTGCCTGGCTGCGTTTTTGGCATCCGGTTTCTTCGTGGCCGCCACTATGGTCGAGTTGTTGCCCGCGATGGCGCTCATTATGAACGCTCCGCATGCGGTGAACAGCGCGACCACGGCGGCTGCCAGCAGGGATTGGGTATGAATAAAACTGTTTTTTCTCATGACGTTATGAAGGGTTGTTTTTTGTACCCTTCTGTCTTATCGACGCACACGCCGTGAAAATGTTACAGTCAATGCAAAAAAAATTCCGGACAAGCCGGAATTTTTTAATTCATAATGCACAATGCGTAATTCATAATCGAGTCGTCAGACATTAGTTCATTAGTCATTAGCCGTCGGACAACTGACAACGGATGACTGACAACTGACAATCATTAAACATTAAACCTGAAATGCATAATGTCGCCGTCGTTGACCACATACTCCTTCCCTTCTACCGACATCTTACCCGCCTCTTTCACGGCGTTTTCGGAGCCCAAGGAAACGAAGTCGTCATATTTTATTACCTCGGCGCGGATAAACCCTTTTTCGAAATCCGTGTGGATGATTCCGGCGGCCTGCGGGGCCTTGGTGCCGCGCAGGAATGTCCATGCCCTCACCTCGTCGGGGCCGGCGGTGAAATACGTCTGGAGGTCGAGAAGCGAGTAGGCTGCGCGTATCAGACGGCTCACGCCGCTCTCCGTCAGACCGATTTCCTCAAGAAACTCGGCGCGTTCCTCGGCGGTTTCCAGTTCGGCGATGTCGCTTTCGGTGGCGGCAGCCACAATCATAATCCCGGCATCGTCGCCCTTCAGGGCTTCCCTCACCTGATCTACATATTTGTTTCCGGTCACGGCGGAAGCGTCATCCACGTTGCAAACGTAGAGCACAGGCTTATTGGTGAGCAGGAAGAGGTCGCGGGCGAACCGTTGTTCGTCTTTGGTCTCGAACTTCACGCTTCTTGCCGGGCGCCCCTCCTCGAGGGCGGCTTTGTATGCCTGGAGCACGTCGGCCTGCAGGCGTGCGGTTTTGTCGCCTCCGGTCTGCGCCGCCTTCAGCGTCTTGGCAAGACGCGAATCAACTGTTTCGAGGTCTTTGAGCTGGAGTTCATAATTTATGATTTCCATATCCCTCACGGGATCGACCGAACCATCTACATGCGTGATGTTGTCGTCGTCGAAACAACGCAACACATGGAGGATGGCGTCGGTTTCACGTATATTGGCAAGGAACTTGTTGCCGAGCCCTTCACCCTTGGAAGCGCCTTTCACAAGCCCGGCGATATCTACGATTTCCACCGTGGCGGGCACCACGCTCCTGGGCTGACACATCTCCACAAGTTTGTTGAGACGCTCGTCGGGCACCGTGATCATACCCACGTTAGGCTCGATGGTGCAGAACGGGAAATTGGCCGACTGGGCCTTTGCGTTGCTAAGACAATTGAAAAGGGTTGACTTGCCCACGTTGGGCAGGCCGACTATGCCGCATTTTAATGACATGATAATCTGATATTATAGAAATTTGTGCAAAGTTAATAAAAATAATGCAGATTAGCGTCTTCCGCAGCCGTATTGCCGTGTCCGGCTGTAAAATCGGGTTTCCTGATCCGGGATTTATGGCCGGTTTGTCGGAGTGTGAAAAAATATATCACATTTTGTTCTTGTCGGAAAGAATGGAATATTATAAATTTGTGACGCAAAATGGGGAATTTTGTCGTCGGTTATTCCGCGCCCCCATGGTGTGATTACATCATCTCGGCAATTCGGTGAGGTTTCACTGAAAATGATGGATCGGCTCTTCACACCTTAAAATCATATATACCTTACATCCCGATTGTAAGACTTTTAGGAGACGGTGCAGGCATGCCATGTTTTTTGTCAAGTCTGTATTGTGTAAAATCGGTATATATGGAAAAGTACGTTGACGGCTTTATGCAGCCGGACTTGAAGAACGCATTGCACATCGGGAATATGATTGAGGCGGAATTGCGTCGCCAGGAGCGGACTGTGACTTGGTTCAGCCGCCAGTTACACTGCGACCGCCGTAATGTTTACGACATTTTCAATCGGAACAGCATCGACACCGGACTTTTGTTGAGGGTGTCGATGATTCTGCGCACCAATTTTTTCAAAACAATCGCCGATGCTCTGGATTCCTCCCTTAACGTATTTGAAAGAAAATATTGAGTATTAATTATACTACGTAAATTATAGCCTGCTTATGAAAACTAATTTTCGATGGTGGCTCATTCTGATGAGCGTTTTTGCCGCAGTTCTTCCTGTTGTAGCCAATGATTTCGTCGTTTCGGTAGATAAAATCTATTATATTTGTAAGGACGACGGTACGGCCGTGGTGAGAGGCATTGACAATAATAAGTACCTGGGATTCTCTTATAAAGACACGGTGACATCGGTGGTGATTCCGGATATGGTCTATACCGATAGAGGAAGAGGTGCGTACAAGGTGAAAAAGGTGGATGCAGTTGCTTTTATGGACTGTCCGAATCTTGAGTCTGTGATTCTTCCGGCAGGGGTGGAAGAGATAGGGCGGAGTGCATTTGAAAATTGTAAAAAACTAAATTTCTTACAGCTTCCGGATGGGCTTCTGAAAGTGGAGGACGAGGTTTTCGAAGGATGTGAGAGTCTGGCTATATTAAGACTCCCCGATACTGTGGAGACCTTGGGAAAGAACGTTTTTTCAGGAATGTCTTCTCTTCAGTCTATTGTTCTTCCACCCGGTCTCTTGAGCATAGGGACCACGCCTTTCTATGATTGCCCTAAACTGAAGAAAGTGGCGTTGCCTTCCCCGTTGGCTGACCGCCACCGGATTCTGGCGAAAACAGGTTCTGACATGGCCGAGTTGGTTCCCTATCGGGAAGACGATTATCGCTGTGAGGATGGAATAGTGTATTCACAAGATTATTCCACCCTTTATTTCGCACCGGTAGATTTTGGTGGTGACAGGAAGGTGGAAATCAATAGGCCAGTGAAGACAATCGGCATTAACGCATTCTATTGTAGCGATATTGAAGAGGTGATTCTTCCGGAGGGATTGGTTACAATCGGTGTCGGGGCGTTTTCATTCAGCGGCCTTGCCGGGATGCTGAATATTCCCGAAGGTGTGGAAGTTCTGGGTGCTGAAGCATATTTGGGTTGTTGGAAGTTGACGGGAGTGACTTTCCCCGAAACATTAAGAGAGATCGGTGATGAATGCTTTACTAATTCCGGAGCTCTCGTCACACGGCTTCCGATGTCGCTTGAATCTGTCGGGCATGATGCATTGAGGTTTGCCGCTACGGACGTGCTTGTTATTCCCCCCTCGGTCAAGAGATGGGAAGCGGGTGTGGGCAATCCTAAAAAGTTGGTAGGGAATGCCCGGATTGTCGGCGGATATAAGAATATTCCGGCCGTCGTGGCCTATCCTGACGAAGTGATGGTGGAAGATGGTTTCATATATAGTCCGGACTATACTCTCCTCTATTATGCTCCCTATGAGTTTGAGGGTGTTTGCAAGGTGAGGGAATCGGTAAGGGAACTGGGCCCCAATTCGTTTGCATATAGTAAAGCGCTCACCGGAGTGGAATTGCCGTCAACATTGGAAACGATCAGGGCGCAAGCCTTTTATGGCTGTCCGGTGCTTGAAGGCGTTGATATTCCGGACTCCGTTGAAATAATGGAAGAGTCGGCTTTTTCTTTCTGTGAGAGTCTGGCCTTGGTGCGTCTTCCGGAAAAGATGAAGTCAATATATGACGAGACATTCTATAATTGTAAGTCACTTAAGACCATAAAAATTCCTGACTCGGTCTGGCGTGTCGGCGTATCTGCTTTCTATGGTTCTGGACTGGAGTCGATAGAGTTCGGGAAGTCGTTGCAAATCATCTATAGGGGTGCATTTGAGAATTGTGTCGGGTTAAAGCAGATGCTATTTCCGGAGAGCGTCACGGAGATTCGTGCCGGTGCTTTCATGGGCTGCACAGGCTTGAAATGTGTCTTGCTTCCTAAAAATCTGAAGGTTTTGCAAGATGACGTGTTCGATGGATGCACGGGCTTGAAGAAATGTGCCTATCCCTCGACCGTACAAAATCCGTTCTCGAATGCCTGGAGAACGATAGCATATCAGCCCGAAGGTGCGGTTATAGAAAACGGATTTGTGTATAGCGAGAATTATGCCCACTTTTATTTTGCCCCCACACTTTATTCCGGCAGCTACGAAATCGCCAATGGATGCATGACCATAGGAGACAATGCATTCTATGACTGTAGGTATCTGACATCCGTGAAGATGCCGGAAACCATTAAAAATATAGGAACGAGCTCCTTCGAAGATTGTGAAAATATTGTGGAAGTCAATATTCCCGATGGGGTGACGAAAATAGAGGCGGAGGCTTTTATATACTGTAGAAGTCTTGGAGACATTATCTTACCCGAGAGTCTGGTCGAAATCGGGGATTATGGATTTAGAGGCGTGGGTGCGTCAAGAATTATACTTCCCGGCAGTTTGACAAAAATAGGTAAATGGGCTTTATCCATTGATGGCAAGAATGGCGTTTTGGAAATTTACTATAACACTAATGACCCTCGGGAATTTAAAAATGGTATATTCGGTGATTCGCATGTAGAAGATTACGCTACTTTGTATGTGGCCCCCGGAGGGTTGGAGAAAGCCCGAGAAACAATACCGTGGAAGTATTTCTTGACTATCCGCGAGAAGGAATTCACGGGTGTCAACGGTGTTGTGGATGATGCCTCCGGGGAGATTGATTTCAACTCCTCCTTTGAGGTCTATGATATGGGCGGGATATTGGTGTCAACCTCTGTCGAAGGACTTCCCGCCGGTCTGTACGTTATCCGGCAGCACGGTAAAACACAGAAGATAATCATTAGATGATGACGTGTCTAAACCGCTTGTCCATAAAACGAAGATTGCAAAAGAACTATACCCCATAATACTTAACCGATATGCAAAACAAACCTATTTCATCCCATAGCATATATTCGATTAAGGGCGCAATGGCTCGATCTTGTGCCATTCATCCGTGGCTAACCAGAATTGCCGTTTTTATGGCGTTTCTTTTTGTCGGAAACGTCATGCTTGCGGAAAGATTTGAAAAAAATGGATTCAAGTATGAAATCATCCTTAACACCTACAATGTGTCCATGTCTGTCAGTCCGTCAGAAAAGGTGTATGTCAACGGGGATTTGTACATTCCTGACCGGGTTGTATATAACGGTCGGGAATATACGGTGACTGATGTGGGTGATTTCAGCAATTGCAGCAATTTGAAGTCCGTGACTTTCCCGGCTACCATACAGACTATGGGGAGCGAGGCTTTCAAAAATTGTGACAACTTGAAAAAGGTAACGTTTTCCTCAAATGTCGGTATCGGTTCGAATGCCTTTGCGGGATGTTACCACATCGATGAAGTTCATATCTCTAATATTTCGGATTGGTTACACATGAGCTTTGGCAATGGGGCAAGCAATCCTGCCAACTATGGTCGTTTGTATGTCGGAGGCTCTCTTCTGACAGAACTTGTTGTGCCGGAAGGAATAGACGAGATTAGAGGGTATGCCTTTCGCTCAAATAGTTATCTCAAGTCGGTTGTGCTTTCAAACACCGTCACGCGTATAGGAGAACAAACTTTTTCCGAATGTAATGCCCTTACTGCGATTGACATTCCCGTCTCGTTGGCCTATATAGCCGGGGATGCGTTCTCCGGTTGTGAAAAGTTGGAAGCAGTCCGTATTTCCGACCTTGCGGCATGGTGTCGGCTGGGATTCGAGAGTGGGTTGAGCAATCCTCTGTATTATGCGCATAATCTCTATCTGAATGATGAATTGGTGACCGACATCGTCATTCCAGAGGGAATAGAGGAAATCAAAGATTATGCTTTTGCCGAGTGTCAGAACCTCACTTCTGTCGTGATGCCATATTCCGTTGCTAAAATCGGTAAATCGGCCTTTTCCGGGTGCAAGCTGTCTGCGGTCAGAATTCCCGACGACACAAAAAAGATTGACGATTATGCTTTTAACAACAACCTTCCTTTAAAGTATTTGACTATCGGCCAATCGGTGGAGGAGATTGGCATGCGGGCTTTCTATTTCTGCAGTGCGCTTAAACATATCAATGTCTTGGCGAGCGAGCCGCCGGCGATTGGAGATGAACATACATTCGGTGGTAGTTGGGGCTGGCCTTGGCCGGGTCATGTCCACGTGCCGAAAGGATGTAGTGATAAATATAATAAGACATATTGGGGAAGGTTTGATTATTCTATTGACGAGGAGTTTTATGTAATACCCGAAAAAATAACAATCCTCCCCAAAACTAATGTGATGAAACAATCCGAAGTGATAAAAATGGAAGCGGAGTTGTTTCCTGACAGTGTTTCCGATAAGACGGTTATTTGGAAAAGCAGCGACGACTCTGTGGCGACGGTTGACGGGGATGGCACGGTCCGCGCGATAGCTCCGGGAGAGACCTCAATAACGGCGACGGCAGTCACCGGCCTTTCAGCATCTATGCATATCACAGTCGAGCCTGTTCTGGTGGAATCGATATCCTTATCCGAATCCGAACTGAGAGTGGTTATCAACCAATCCATTAGTTCCTATCATACTTTTAAATATTCCATTCTTCCGTCAAATGCAAGCAATCAGGATGTGGAATGGTTATCAACCAATCCGGATGTTGGCACGATTGACGAATTCGGCAAATTCCGGCCTCGTAGTGTAGGCGAGACTGATATTGTATGTAAAACCACCGATGGTACGGATCTTTCCGCCACATGCCACGTCACCGTAATCAGGGAGGTAAAGTCAATACGGCTGAGTGAATCGTCTATTTACGTGGACGACAACGGACCAAATGAGTATCAGTTGGAGGCGAAGGTTTTTCCGGTTGATGCCACATTCCGGTCTGTTGAATGGAAATCGACCGATGAAGAGGTGGCCACAGTGGATCAGACGGGTCTGGTCACAGTCCATTCAAGAGGTAATTGTGGAATTCGTGCTTACGCTACCGACGGAAGTGGAGTTGTCGCGACGTGCAGGCTCATCAGCGATTATTCTTCGGTAGAAGGTGTCGATGACGATTGTGCCGACGAGATCGACCTCTATTCCATCGACGGTGTCTTGCTTCACGCGAAAGCCCCACGCGAGATACTTGATTCCCTTTCTCCCGGCATTTATATCATTCGTGAGAAGGGGAAATATAGAAAGATATTAATTACAAAAAGCTAATTCTTGCCTTAACGTTGCTTGTGCCACTAACTGAGGGCATTGACATGGAATTCATTGTGATTCCGCGTCAATGCCCTTAATCTTTAGGTTTTGAAATCGAGGTGTGTTAAATACTATTAAAAAATGTTAAATTGCGAGGGGAGGGTAAAACGTAAATTGTATATTTGCAAATAATTCCGGTTCCTGCTATTGAACAGACTTGAACTTGAATTGACCTATTGTTTATCCCGAATGTTTTTCAGACTGATCTTTGAGATAACCTGATTTACATTTTGATACTGTCGATTAGGCACCGGATGCGAATTAAACGTACTACTGAAATATATTATTACTGAAAAATAACGTATTATGAAAAGTAACATTTTTTTAGGCGGCGCAGCCGTGCTTCTTATGGCATTGTCCGGCTGCTCCAACGAAGCACCGGAGAATTTCGGTGTGGTGCAACAGGATGAAAACCGCTATCTACGAGTTAACCTTATGAATCCCCTTGGCACGCGTGCCGGCGATTCAGATTTTGATCCCGGTACATACGATGAGAATTATGTTGGGGCTATCATCATGGATTTCTATGACGCGGCAGGCAATTTTGTGGTTCGTGCCAATCCGAACAATATAGAGTGGGATCCCGGACAGGATGAGTATGAGGTAGATGTAAATGGGGATTATAAGTTGGATAATGAAGGTAATAAGATTCCATTAAAGCCTGATGGTAATTCCGGCAATGTCGGGAAGATTGGTACTGGTATAGTAACAATCGGATTGAAGAAAAACCAAAATCTTCCTACATACGTGATGTGCTATATAAATCCGGTGAGCTGGGGAACCGCAAGTGATAATAAAGCAACAATGGATGACTTGAGGCTTGAACCGCGAGGGGACTACAAGGACGGTCAAAAACATTTTGCCATGAATAATGCGTGCTATTATGGTGACAATCCTGTGACAGGTACTATAGACGTGAAAATTTCAGGCACTCCCATCGTTGCCGGAAAACTTTATGAGACCGAAAGCGATGCCAAGAAAGCCAATAACGGGACAGTTGATATTTATGTGGAACGTTATGCGGCAAAAGTTTCCTTTACAGTAGAGGCAGAAGGTGCAACCGGCGATTTTCCTGAAAACCCGGAATTGGCAAAGGGTATTTATCCGTATAAAGGTAAAAACGGGGATATAGAATATAGTCTTCAGTTTATAGCAAAAGGATGGACTGTGAATGCCGATGAGCCGCAAATGTATGCTGTAAAGAATTTTTCGGTTGAAAAAGGAGGTGGTGTCCCGACGATGAATGAAGTGCAGTCTTATCTTGGAGGATGGACAAAATGGAACGACAAGCCGCTTAACCGTTCTTACTGGGCCTGTTCTCCAGGTTATTTTTCTACAGATTATCCTCAAGTGTCGGATAATATCGTGGATATAGCCGGAAAGGATAAAACAGGTGCCGGTGTTGCGGTTTCTCCTTTTGGACTCAAATATTATAGCTATAATCAGATTGTGGGTTCAGACGAGCAAACCAAGGGGATAGTTTATTCAGAGCCAAAAGATGGAAGTAGCCCGACAACCAAATATGTTCTTGAAAATACGGTTGGAAAGCCTGCGTTCTCTTCTGTCAATCCTAAAGCTGCGGTTCCCTCTGTGTTAATGGTGGGACAGTATGATGTGACTTATGACGACAAGCTTGTTGAACCTGGCACATCTTTCTATATATATAATAATCAAATATATTTTAAAGACCAACCGAAAACTAAGACGGATGAGGAAATAGGAAATGCGGTTCTCATGAAAGACAAATTTATCAGTGAACAGCAGGTTCTTTTTGTAAAGACAATGGTTTCGAATCCCGCTTATGATGAAAGCAAGAAAGACGAGGATGGCTATAACGTACCGGCACAGATACCTCAATATAATCGCCTTACGAAAGAGAATGCCGGCTCGGCGTTGAATCTTCTTGATGTGAAGCATCCCGATAAGGAAGTTCGTAATCAGCAGAATGTGCCTATGCGTTTCGTAACTCTGCAGCTTTCCGGACCCGGTACCATCCTTGCCTATCGTCCTTATGGCTCAGGAGAATATGTCGATGTCTCTGCGGAAAATCTTAATGTGGTCAATGCTATCCTTTGGAATCAGGTCGGTGTGGCGTATTCCTATACTGAGGGAAAATGTTATTTCTCTATGCCGATTTTCCATCTCGGCATGGATGAGAATACTACAGATTCCAGTCCGAAAAAGACTGATGGTAGTTTGGATTGGAGCAAGGTGCGTATCGGAGACCTCGGTCTTGTCAGAAACCATAGCTATACTCTTGGTGTGCAAGCTATCAAAGGCCTTGCAACGGGTATCGATAAGCTTGATTATCCGATTGTTCCTCCTGCAGACGTTGACGATTATTGGATATCTTATAGAATAAACATCCTCAACTGGCGAATCGTGCCTAAACAAACGGGTATCATTCTTTAAAAACCATAGTCTTAGCTTATGAAGCTGTCAGTAGCGGTTCGCTTGCTGTCGTCATGGCCCATGGCTTTTGCCATGGTTGCCATGGCTGCAGTCGCGACGTCTTGCGAGTCGATGGTATATGAGGAGGAAGGAGACTGCGAACTGAGAAACCATCTTGTTTTCCGTTTCACGAAAAACGTGCTCGATGCTGATGCGTTCGGGCCGCAGGTAACCGAGATCAACCTTGCCCTTTACGACAAAAGCGGGCGTCTGGTGATGCATCGTAAGGAAAACAGGGAGCCAACCACCGCCAACGACTTTTACATTGATGTGGATGTTCCGGCGGGCAAATACGATGCCATTGCTTGGTGCGGGGGACGCGCCCTGTCTGAGGATGCCGTGTCGTTTACCCTTTCGGGGCAGTCTGACGGCGATTCGATGACGGCATCCGTCGCGCAACTGCCGTTGGTTTCCGACGGGAATACGCTCTGTTCCGACCGCGATATACGGCGTCTGTATCATGGCCTGGTAAGAGACATCGTAGTGGCTGACACGTTCGGCACCGTTGAACTCGGTCCAATCTATCTCACCAAAGACACCAACCACATCACCGTGTCGCTCCAGAACATTGACGGAGGCGAAATCGACCCACGCAACATTTCCATAGAACTTGAAGGACGTAACAGCAACCTTGCCTGGGACAATTCCCTTGCCGGCGACACAAAGTTCGTATATCGTCCCTGGTCGCAGGTAGCCACTACCGCTTCTTTGGAAAACGCCGTGGGGGCCGGAATAATGGCGGAGCTTACCACCGGCAGGATTATGGCGGATGTGGAGCAAACCCTTACGGTGAAAAAGAGAGATTCAGGCGACACAATATTGAGCATCCCTCTTGTGGAATATCTATTGCTTGTGAGAGGAAACTACACGCAGGCTTCTTCTGACCAGGACTATCTCGACAGGTGTGACGACTATACAATGGTATTTTTCCTTCAAGAGGGCACGTGGATGAAATCGCGCATACTCATCAACGGCTGGAGGGTGGTGCCTCCCCAGTCTGGCATTCTTTGAATAGAAAATGTATAAGACCGTTCTACATAAATGGATAGCTGTTTGTGTGACGGCGGCGTTCCTTGCGTCGCTGCTATGTTCATGCGCGTCAGGACCGCTTCCCGACGCTCAGGAACCCGGCGACGGTATTTTCATTCGCTTCTCCATCCTTGCCGGCAACCGTGCCAAAAGCCGTGCCGCCGATATTTCCGGCGATCTTCCGGGTAGCATACCCGAGAATTACATCGATATCGACGATATCCGTTATCTCATTTTCGACGATAATTTGAAATTCGTTCTCGAACTTATACCCGAAGCTACTAGGAGAGTTTATTCCGAGGATGTCGCCGTCTATGATGTGGTGGCGCATCTCACCGACCCGTATTTTGTGGAAAAGGCTGCCGGGTCTGTAACTTTCAATATTCTTGTCCTGGCAAACTATAAGGGGTGGGGAATAACGGTCCCTCCCCTTTCGAAAGGAGACGATATTTTGTTGCTTTTCAACGGTGGACTCGTGATGAATGTCGTGCCCGAAACGTCAAGCCTTTTCAAAGCCGGGCAGAATGGTGAGCAGCTTTTTCCCTTGTCGGGATTGCAGGAATTTATTATTCCGGCAGGCAACTTGCTGACATCAAGCAAGGAATATCCCTTCAACGTTTCCGTTGCCACCGGGAAAGATGTCAACCTTCTGCGCGCCCTTGCCAAGATTGAGGTTATCGATAAAATCAATATTTTCGAGAATCAGGTTTTTGACGAGGACAAGGACGATAAGGGTTATAATTCCTATCTCAGGATTGCCGACGTAAAACTTGGCGGGAGAATCGATAAGGGGACGCTCCTCCCTGCAATCGGAATATGGAGACGCAACGGCGTTTTCGAAACGCAACAAGTTGATGCCGCCACTGTGCCTGCTTCCGCTTCCTATTTTCCTCCGCCGGCTTTCGAAGAGGGGAACTATGTCTGGAGCGGTTCCGAAGATTTCTGTGTCACTTTTGCAAGGGATGAATATGCATCCTCCTTGCGCGAAGACAAATGCCCGGTATTTTCGTGCTATGTCTATGAATATTCGCAAGATTTCGCCGGAGTTTCCGGTAAGCCGACCCCTTATTTCATCGTGACCACCAGAGGGAGTAAGGATGAATACGGAAATGTTGCTGCCGAATCTAAATCTCTTCCTATGAAGATGGCGGATTATAACGACGGAAAGGCAGGGAATGAGATAAAGAGCATTTTAAGAAACCATATCTACCGGTTTGAGATTGCCGGCATCGGGCGGAAGATGATATGGACCGTGTGTGATATGGACAACAGGCATACGGATATAGAATTCAATTAAGCATCCGTCTTAATTCACTATCGGAATGAGAATAGTTAAAATAAGAATCATAACAATCATTGCAGGCGTGTTGCTTTCAGTCATGGCGTTGCCGTCGTGCAGCGACACATCGCTCATGAACCCTTTTTCGAAAAGAGGTGAAGAGGCTACCGTGAGGCTACGCGTGGAATTACCGGTGATGGATGAAAAGACGCGGGCTTCTCTCGACGAAACATCGCTCAATATGGTGGAAAACCTCTGGGTACGTACTTATAGTGCGGCAACCGGGGAGGCCACCAGCAAATGGGTGGTGCTGGAGCCGGGTACCACCGACACGGAAATTCCCCATGAATTGGTAATCGACACCGAAAGCGGCAGCAGTTATATCGTGGGTGTCGCCAACGTTGACAATCCCGGGGCCATTGTCGGTGACATTTCCGACGTACGTCCTTTAAGGGAGTTGCTTGAAGATGCCGACACTTGGAAGGATTTCCTTTCGATTGTAGTTGCTTCGCCATCGCAATTCGGCGAGGTGTATGCTCCTGCTACGCCACTCCCTATGGCAGGATGTTTCACGGCTCTTCCGGCAGGAACCGTGCATCCCGCGCTTTCCGAATGGCAGTCTGCAGATTTCACTCCGGTAGATATTCCCGAAGGCGACACCGCTCTGGCTGGTGCAATCCATTTGCGCCGTCTCGTATCGCATATAACTTTCAACATAATAACCGGCAAAGACGATTTCGAGCTTACGGTCAACAGCTACAGGGTTATGAACGCCCCACGCTTTTCGTGGCTTTATGAGCGGGATAGCGACGAGGCTTCAAACCGCGTGGCCAATGTCGGCGACCTTGCGCGTTCGGAAGAAGAGGCCGCATCTTATTACGCCGATGTGCCCCAATATGGGTCGCAATATATCACGCAGGGAAGTGTGACTGTGGAGGGTAAGAAAAAGGAATGCAACACTTTCGATTTCTGGCAAGGTGAAAGCAAACATACAGGCAATTCCGTGAGCTACGAGGCGCGCGACCTATATACAGATAGCGGGGGGACGGTTCTGTTTACGAGCCTGACGGGCAACGTATGGACTCCAAACAATGAAGCTTCGTATGTGCTCGTGAATTGTTCGCTCGACTACAAGAAAGATATAGAGGTAGATGGCAAAGGGCAGATTGTCGAGAAGGGAGGGGAAGACGTCTATCGGACCGCCCAGACCACATATCTCATACATCTCGGATATACGGAAGGGGCCACGGTGGCAGAGAAATCAAGAGATTTCAACTGCTATAGAAATGTGGATTATACATACAACGTCACCGTTAACGGGGTTGACGATATTCGTGTCGATGCCTGGACTGATGATACGGAGAAGTATAATGGTGAAGAAGGGCTCGTGAGCGACCATGTGTATGCCACCATAGAGCTTGACGCACACTACCATGCATTTAATATCCAGCTCACGGAAGAAGAGCTGAAAGACCCTAAGTTCGGCTATATCATCACGGCATACGAGAACGGGAATCAGATAACTGTCACCGATGAAAACGAACATGCCGTCGTTGACGGAAGGAGAGTGATTTATGCGCTCGGTTCAAAAGATGTGATTCCGGAGAAATACTATAACTGGATAGAGATGCGTCCCACAACATCGAAGGAGAAGCTTGCCGCCTATAAACCACGTTTTGGGGGGAAAGATAATAATGACGGCGCCACTTTCCTTATGAGCGACCTGAGGGGAAACGCAGAAAAAACAAAGGGGCCGTGGGATAATGTCATGGAACAGAAATGGAAGTCAGAGTCCGGATGGTACACGGTATTTGTCAATGAATATACCTACGAGCCGATGTATGAGGGGAAGGATGGATATGCCGACGAGACAAGCAAAGGTAGCGGAGTGCGTCCTAACTGGATGGGTTATGTCAACCAGAATCCGCGACGCTTTTATGTGCGCGTGACGAAAAGCTCCTCTCCCGACGGAAAGAGCATGTATTCGCGCTCGAAATACGGCATATCGCAGAATTCCATACAGACTTATTATTCCGACCAGGTTTTTACCCAGTCGCAAGGCGTGATTCCCGCCGGTACGGCAATCGGCCTGGAGAGGGTGAATGAAACCGAAGGATTGAACATGCGCTCCGTGTATGGCGGAGGTTCCGATGCCAACAACGGGCGATGGAATGTGGCGCAATATCTTTCGGGGCAAAGTCGTACGGAAAAGGCTCTTAAAATAAATGAAGGGCCAAAGCCTTATTGGTCGAATTTTATCGACCAGGCCGCTCCTCTCCAGATTCCGGAAGTCGTGAAAGACCGTCTCCAGAACGGTCCTCCCCTCCCTGCACGCATTATTGACAATGTCAATGATCCGGAAATATATCATCCCGTGAGACTGCCGAAATACGTAACTTATGCCGGAGATAAGAATCCTGCATACAATGACCCGCAAGACAGCAAGGACGGCAACTATTATGTGGAGGTGATGAACGCATGCACCAACCGCAACCGAGACAACAACGGCAACGGACGCATCGACCCTGAGGAACTGAGATGGTATGTACCTGCCATGGGAAAATATCTGCGGATGATACTCGGCTCCTCGTCGCTCGGAAACACCCCAGTCATGAATTTCAGCCAGGTTGTGCCCGGCCTTCCGAAATCGAAAAATAAGAATGAGTGGTCTGACGACGGCACTGTCGAGAACGGGCAGTGTACGAGATATTTTTTTGCCGGCAGCAATCATTTTTCCAGTGGCAATGTGCAGGTGTTGTGGGGTATGGAGGGTCTCTCCACATCAGGATGGGGACAGTGGAGCGGTTCGCCGTGGCAGGTGAGGTGCATACGCAATCTCGGGACGAATCTCAACACAGTCACGGAGGGTGAAAAGGTGGTGGTGGCATACGTTCGTTCCGGCAATACGGTGAGGATGACGTATTACGACAACAGTTCGATACGAGCTAACAGATATTCCGGCAACGGAGCCGGAAGTGGCCAGATGCCGGTGCATGTATCCACCAGCCCTTACAATATGGTTTACAAGGCGTTTGAATTCGCAACCGCAGACCTTGATATAAATAGGCCGTCGGAGGGTTGGACTGTAGCCACAACACCGGCCTATATAAACGGCAACCCGTGTGCGAAAAATGGAGAAGGATGGCGTGTGCCCAATCAGAAGGAGTTGACAATCATGCGAAATCTGGGGGTCCTCAGCGGGGATACTTATGATTTCTGGTTGTCGTGTACGGCAAATTATTTCAATTCGTCCACGGGGTTGGGAGGTGATGCCAATTATGTTTCGAATCAGAATTATCTTATGGGTGTATCTCCTCAAAAGGGATTGATGTTCACCCCGGATAATTATAAGGGGGCTGCTACTATCCGTATTCGCTGTGTCAGGGATATTGAATGAGAGATATGAAACGAGGTCTAAGAAATATAATGGGCTTGGCGGCTCTGGTCGTTACGGTTGTCTGCGGTTGTGGGGAAAAGAGGGTTAACATCGGTGAGGATTCGTCTTCCATGGCTGCTCCAGAGGAAACGGTGGCGCCGATGGCGATTCATTTTTGGGATTCCATCGATTTCAGACGCGATACCCGTTGTCTCGACACTGTTTTCATGGAGCAGCGGTTCGTCGATTTCCTTGCCGTCCTTTCCTCCGTCTCAGAGGAAGATGCAAGGACTGCCGTCGCCAATCTGTTGGATAAACCGGTTGCCGGTGAAGGTCTCCCGTCTCTACTATGGGATTTGGCGGATAAATATCTTTACAACCCTAATTCCCCTATGCGTAACGAAGAGATTTATATCCTGTTTCTCGAGAACATAGCGGCAGATGAAAACCGGAAGGATGAAATGAGAGACCTTGCGTCTTACCGGCTCGAACGTGTAAATAAAAAACGCCCCGGAGATATTGCAGCCGATTTCCGTTTTGTCGGTCGCGACGGTCAGGCCGCCACACTCCATGGGTCGATTGGCAAAGGGGTGACGATGTTGCTCTTTTACGACCCCTCGTGTGAGGAATGCAGCGACGTAATCGCCGGTTTGCGGCGTACCCCTTTGCAGGGGATAGAGAGAGTGGTAGCAATTGACATCGCCCGCGACCGTCCTCTTTGGGAATCGACTGCTGGCGATATGCCCGAGCATTGGACAGTGGGGTTCGCGCTCGACGATATCGATGCCGACGAGACGTATGTTGTCAGGGCTTTACCGTCGGTTTATCTGATAGGCGCCGACCGAAGAGTGATATTGAAAGATCCTCCCGTTACGGGCGGCGAATTATAAAAATAGTGTTTTCATGATGTGTAATATAAAAGACATATATGTGCTTTTGCTGGCACCAAAATAGATAAATATGGGAAATCGAATTAAAACCTTTATATGCGCCGTTGTGGTGATATTCGGCGGCATGTTGCCGGCCCGTGCGCAGCAGGTTGGTGTAAAAACCAATCTGCTATATGATGCCACAGCTTCCCCGAGTCTTGGCGCTGAAATAAGGCTCGCCCCAAAATGGTCGGTGGAACTTACGGGCAGCCTCAACGGATGGACCATGGGTGGCGAACGCAGATGGAAACATTGGATGGTGCAGCCGGAAGCTCGCTATTGGTTCTGCGAAGCCCTGCACGGCCACTTTGTCGGCGTGCATCTCGCAGGGGGTCAATATAACGTAGGCGGGTGGGGATTCGACAAGACAATCCTCGGAATAGATTTCGGCGGACTGCGCCACACGCGCCATCAGGGATGGGGCGCAGGAGGGGGCATAAACTACGGTTACGCCTGGATACTCGGCAAACATTGGAACCTTGAGGCGGAAATAGGCGTGGGTTACGTATATGCCAAGTATGACACTTTCCAATGCGCCGGATGTGGCAGAAAGGTTGCTTCGGGCCAACACAAGAATTATTTCGGACCTACCGAAGCTGCCATTAACATAGTTTATATCTTTTGACACCCATGAGACAGATATTGAAAAGCATAGCACTCTCCTTGATGATGGCGGCTTTGCCGGTGGCTGCTGTCGCTTCGCAGTCGGTGAAGAAAGCTGTGGAGGCGGTGCCCGGAATAAAAATCGAAAAAGCCGATGTGAAACGTAACGGCGACCTGATGTCGGTCGATATTACGCTCGATCTCAGAAATCTTGACGTCAACCGCAACCGCGCCCTTCTTATTGTGCCGGCTTTTATAAACAAGTCCGATACCATCCGGATGGACCCGATAGGCATATATGGCTCCACGCGCTATGCGCAGCAGGAGCGGCTCGGCCATCCCCTCGGCGACGTGAAAGAAAAGATGGTGCGTAGCGGATCACGCACCATGTCGCAACTTTTGGACTATCACGTAGTAATACCCTATCGCCCTGTGATGGAGGGTGCTTCGCTCATGCTTCTGCTCGACAACCACGGCTGCTGCAACAAGGTGCTCGACAAAGCCTGCATGGGGCCTTTGGCGGAGTTCCATACTCCTACCCCCGAACCGTTCGACATGGGTGAGCCTATGTGGGTTCTTCCGGATGTCGCCACTCTCCAAATGCGTGAACGCAACACCAAGAACCGCGCCCTTACGGGGAGCGCATACATCGACTTCCCGGTCAACAAGACTGCCATTTATCCGGATTATCGCGACAATGCGGCGGAACTCGGGAAGATTCGTTCCACCCTCGACGTGGTTTTTACGGACCCCGACGTGACTGTAAAGGCTATTTTTATAAAAGGGTTTGCATCGCCCGAAGGCCCTTACGCCAACAACGTGCTTCTTGCCAAGGGGAGAACGGAATCGTTACGCGATTATGTGCGCAGCGTTTATAAACTCCCGGAGGCGGTCTTCACTACCGCTTTCGAAGCGGAAGATTGGAACGGTCTGCGCGACGCCGTAGAACGCCTTGACATAGCTGACCGGCGGGGGCTCCTTGACATCATCAATTCCGATATGGCTCCCGATGCCAAGGACGCGGCCTTGAAAAAGCGGTATCCCGCCGACTACCGTTATCTTCTTGCGGAGGTTTATCCGGCGTTGCGCCATAGCGACTACCGTATAGACTATCTTGTAAGGGATTATGAAGAGCCTGCCATCATCGAGGCTGTCATGAACCGCGACGCCACCAAACTTTCTCCCGAAGAATTTTATATAGCTGCGTCGAGCCATGAGCCAGGCAGTACGGAATTCATAGCGATTTATGCCATGGCGCTCAAATATTATCCGGATGACCCTGTATGCAACTATAATATGGCTGTGGCTGCACTTTTGGCTGGAGACTTGGCGGCGGCCGAGGCACGCCTTGCCAAGGCCGGCGACATGCCGCAGACGGAATGGGCGCGCAAAGTCATCGAGGAGATACGTGCCTACAACGAACGGCTTCTCAACAAATAATAATACGTGTGTGCATTAAAAAAGGGCGCCATGGGGTTACCATGGCGCTCCTTTTATGCGGGTGTAGAGGTAGGTGACGGTTTGTCCGCTGTTGGTTTTCCATTGCAACCAAAGGGTGTCGTCCGAATCGGTAAACCAGTATGCCATCGTGGAGGCAGAGCCGTCTTCATACTGTATGTTGATTTGATAGTTCGAAGTCTGGGAGCCCGATTTCTGGCAGAAATATGCCATCTCTTCGGAAGCCGGACGGTTGTTGTAGTAGTAATAATAGCGGCCGTGGCCTCCTCCGAAGAAGTCCATGTAATTGGTGTCGTAGCTTCCCACGGGGGCGGAATTGTCTTGCGTGAGTTCCCATGAGCCTTCGAGGCGGGAATCGTAGAAATAGTTGGCTCCCCATCCGGGCGGCGGGTTGTAGGGCCAATAGTCGTCGTCGGCGCAGCCGGTGAGCATGGTGGAAGCACCGCCTATCAGTAGCGCGGCCGCCAATGTGAAGAGTGCGGAACGTCTTTTCATAATCTTTGATGTTTTGAGTTATCTGTTATAATAACTTTAAAACCCTCCGCACCATGAAATGGTTTAGTTACTATGTTTTCAAATGCAAACATTAGTAACTTATTCCTTCGAGTGTTAAAAATCGGTGAAACAGAAAGGCAGGAGGGATGCCACCGAGGGGAAGACGTAGGTCTTTCGGCGTCCGTATAGAATCACTTCGATTTCGCCGTATGCGGCCTCATATTCAAGGAGAGCCTGTCGGCACGCCCCGCACGGGCTTATGGGGTTGGCCTGGAAATAGTTTTCCCACGGAAGTCCTTCGGGGGCATGGAGGTTGGTCCATGCGGCTATGGCTATTTTTTTCATTGCCATGCCGGGATGAGAGGCGGAAGCGTAAAATGCTGCGGTGCGTTCGGCGCAGATGCCCGAAGGATAGGCGGCGTTCTCCTGATTGCTCCCTTTCACTATCGAACCGTCTGCCATAAGGATGGCGGCTCCCACGCGAAATTGTGAATATGGCGAATAGGATGTGCGTGTTGCGTCTTTTGCCGCGTCTATGAGCCGGCGGTCGGACTCGGGAAACTCGGCGTAGTCATATTCCCTGACGAGGGTGGTTATCTTGAATTCTTTCATAGCATGATTCGTTGGCGCGTCACCGCCGGATATGGCGGATTGACGGGTAATGTTGCAAAATTAACTAAAACTTCATTGAGGGTGAAGAAAAATATGTATAATTTTGCAACCGCATTCCGGCGCCTATTGTTCTATGCCGGTTTTTTTCAACAAATCCACGAGATATCTTTTTTTTCATGAGGTTAAGGAAGATTTTTTTTAAGATGCCATTCTTGCGTAGTGGGGTTGCGACGGTGCTTGCCGCCATGTCGGTGTGCGGTCTTTCCGCCTCCAACCCTTACGAGGAATATATCGACCGCTATTGCTCGCTCGCTATGGAGCATCAGGAGGAATACGGCATACCTGCTTCCATCACCCTGGCGCAGGGACTCCTTGAAAGCGCCGCAGGAAGGAGCACCCTTGCAAGCGAGGGCAACAACCATTTCGGAATAAAATGCCATAAGGAATGGAAGGGGAAGACCATGCTTCGCGACGACGACGCACGCGACGAATGCTTCCGTGCGTATGCCACTCCCGAAGAGAGTTTCAGGGACCATTCCCTGTTCCTGCGGCGCACGCGCTACAGCCGGCTTTTCAATCTTGACGTCACCGATTATCAGAACTGGGCGAAAGGGCTGCGGGAATGCGGATATGCCACCGACCCCAATTATGCGGCACGCCTCATTACCATCATAGAGCGTTATTCCCTTTATTCATACGACACCGCCGCCGGACGCAATGCCGAGGAGACTGTCGCGTTTATCCGCGACATGCTTGTGAGAAGCCACCCCGTGAGGCGTACACGGGGGTTGCATTATGTGGTCGCCACCCCGGGAGACACGTACAAAACCATAGCCAAGGAATTTAATATCAAAACCAAAACACTAATGAAATATAACGACGCCGACCGTGACCGTGAAATAAAGGCTTGGGAAGAGGTATATCTCGAGGAAAAGCTCGATGAAGCGCCCGAAGGGATTGCGGCGGCGACAATCGGCGAGGGGGAGTCGATGCATTCCCTGGCGCAACGGTTTGGTATGAAAATGGAGAAACTGAAGGCCTTGAACAAAAAGGCAAAAGACCGCCCCGGCACAGAACTCAGGCTTCGCTGAAGGGTGCGCGGGGTATGTGGAAAATGTAAAAATGCGTGAAAAAAGGCAAATTAATCGGGAATGTTTGCATGGGAGAAAATTTTTAACTAATTTTGCGCGTAAAATCAGTATAAGCGTCTGCCCGGCAGGTGCCTGTCAGTCAGTTCCGGCGAGAGCCGCGAGCGGCTGAGGTCTGAAAGATGCCTCTGTAGTTCAACGGATAGAATAGAAGTTTCCTAAACTTTAGATAGGAG
>CABRKI010000022.1 GCA_902471455.1 uncultured Porphyromonadaceae bacterium
CAAGATATTTTAACATTGCCTTACGTATATGCCTGGTAATGTTGAACTTAAAAAATAACTAAATTGTCATGTACTGTGCTTTATGACATAATATACCGTACCATATACAACCCACCAGAGCCGATCCTAACAATTGAATCGGCTCTGGTGTGTTGTATTTTGACTAAACGGGAAAAATATATTTACTCTATTGTTTGCATATTTTCCCTGAATAGACCTTATCTCCTATTATAGCACTGACCATATAAATTCCTGAATTCCATGCTGACAAGTCTAATAACCCTTCTCTTACCCCCAATTCGTGACATTAGTTGATGATTTTAAAAGGACTTAGAAAGATACATTCCCAGTCAGTAGCTGATTCCCAAAATTCCTTAGGGTCTATTTCCGACCAATCAAATCTCTCTCCATCGGATTTGAAGGTAGTACAAAACACACACGAAAAGTAGTCATCCGTAACATAATATACAACTTCCCCTTTCCAATTGGCTTGATAAGCTGCTACGTTTCTTAGGTTGTCAGGTTCTAAGCTGTCGATAAATTCAGAAAGCCACATAGGCATGTCTTTTTTTTCAATATCCTTTTCAGAAGCATTTGCAAGAGCATTATTGACCAAAAGAAGTTGTTCTGATTCGGAAATCGTATTTTCCAGTCGTTCATCTTTGCCGCATCCGGTTAATGCTAAAGCAAGTATAAGCAAGATGCTTTTTACAAATAAATTAATGTTCATAAGTAAATGTTTTATTTGATTGACAAGTATGGGAGGCTTTTATTTTGCCCTTTGAATTGTACGTCGCAAATATACAATCATAAATTTATTTTTCAAAATATTTTGCAGCTTTTTTTTAATTTTTTTCAAAATTTCTCAAAAAATCAAAAATCTCGTGTTTTACAGACAAATGACGCATGACAACATCCTAACAAGGCAACCACTGTCATATTTTGAATTGAAAACATCAGCCATATTACAATCCTCGACAACAGCGTAAGAGAGAAATGCAGTCAATAATCGAAAATAGTGTATTTTTCTTGAATCTATTAGAAATGGGAATTTCCAAAAAAGGAATTTCTTAATGTTTGGAAATAATTCCTATCCAAAATGGCCGTCTCCAACCATATCTCTATTGGTTCTGTAAACATCAGATTGTTATTTGATAGAAAGTGAACACCGATTTGGTGTGCCTGTTTGTTTGGCGAATGGATTATTTTTTGTAATTTTACCGTGTGGCAGAATTATTAAATTATGCTTTTATTGAATAATTAAACCAAACATTATGAAAGGTGTGCGAATACTATTCCCTTTGGCGTTGATGGCATTATCGGTTAATTGCGGCATGGCACAGATTATGCCGTGGGAAAACAGAACCGAAACAGACGACAGCCCTTTTGCCGAATCGCAGGGAGTGAAAAAAGATAAGCTATATCTTGAAGATGTGGTAGGGGGTACGCTCATACAGACTAAAGGGGCCGGGGCCATAAACTGGCTGAAAGACGGCAACCATTATTCCAGGTTGGAACCTTCGGCCGACGGCAAAGGGAGCGATGTGGTGAGCTATCGGGTAAAAGACAACAAGCGGGAAATACTGATTCCGGCATCGAAGTTTATAGACCCCGCCACAGGTAAAGAGGTTCCGGCCAGCAATATCATTTGGAGCGAAGACAACGGCAAAGTACTTGTGTTTACCAACACGAGGAAGGTTTGGCGTTACCATACGCGCGGCGACTACTGGGTGCTCGATCTGAAAACAGGCATGTTCCGCAAATTAGGCGACGGCTTGCCGGAAGCCACATTGATGTTTGCCAAATTCTCTCCCGACGGAAAGCGCGTGGCATACGTGTCAAACAACAATATTTATGTGGAAGACGTGGCCACGGGTGATGTCAACCAAATCACCCGCGACGGAAACAAAGAGATTGTCAACGGCACTTTCGACTGGGTATATGAAGAGGAGTTCGGAATCCGCGACGGCTTCCGTTGGAGTCCGTCGGGAGAGTATATAGCATACTGGCAGAGCGACACAAAAGGAACAGGATGGTTTGACATCATCAACAACGTGGATTCAATCTATCCGGCGGTCAACCATTTCCCTTATCCCAAAGCGGGAAGTATGAATTCGGCGGTCAAAGTCGGTTATGTGCCAGCATCAGGCGACAAAACGGAGTGGATAAAGATTCCAGGCGATTCCCGTGAGAATTATATCCCGAGGATGGATTTTATTCCGGGGGAAGATGTGCTTTTCATCCAGCAGATGAACCGGCAGCAGAATGTCAACAAAGTCTGGCTTGCGGAAATCGGCACAACCGACCCGGTCAACATCTTTACAGATAAAGATGACGCATGGCTGGAGACGAACGACAATGTGATGTGGCTTGACGGCAACAAATGGTTCACATGGGAAAGCGAACGCGACGGGTGGCGCCATCTTTATCGCGTAAGCCGCGACGGAAAGAATATAGAAGCTGTCACAAAGGGAGATTTCGATTATATCTCGCCGGTCGGTACCGATATAAAGAAAGGATTGACATACTTCATCGCCTCCCCGGACAACTATACGCAGCGTTATCTTTACAGCGCGTCGTTATTCGGCAACGGCGATGTGAAGCGCGTAAGCCCTGCCGGGCAGTCCGGCCAGCATCGTTACAATATGTCGCCCAATGGTAAATGGGCAGTCCATACGTTCAGCAATGCCGCTACTCCTCCGGTGATTGACATGGTTTCGTTTCCCTCGCATAAGAGCGTTCGGACGATAGAAGACAATTCCAAAGCAATGGAGCAATATAAAGCTTTAGGTTTGAATTCCAAAGAGTTCTTAAAGGTGAAATCAGGGAATTATGACCTTGATGCTTGGTTGATCAAGCCCAAAGGGTTCGACCCTTCGAAGAAATACCCGGTGATTGTGGAAGTATATGGAGAACCGGCAAGTTCCACCGTACAAGACGTCTGGGGCGGGGGAGACCTTTGGAACCAGTATATGGCAAACCTGGGTTATATCGTGGTGAGCATCGACAACCGTGGCGCCAATACCCCAAGAGGAAGGGAATGGCGTAAATGTATCTACGGGGAAGTCGGAACTTTCGCAAGCGAGGACCAGGCGCGTGGCATACAGGATATGGCAAGCAAATATGATTTCATCGACCCTGAAAGGATAGGTATAACCGGATGGAGCGGCGGCGGGAGCCAGACGCTTAATTCCATGTTCCGTTATCCCGATGTGTTCTCCACAGGAATCGCCATTGCTTTCGTTGCCGACCAGAAAACCTACGACACCATTTATCAGGAACGCTACATGAACACGCCACAGCAGAATCCCGAGGGGTATCGGAAAGGTTCGCCAATCACGTATGTTGACGGCTTGAAGGGTAATCTTCTCCTTATCCACGGCACGGGCGATGACAACGTGCATTATCAGAACTGCGAGATGCTCATCAACGAACTTGTGAAACGCGGCAAGCTATTTTCGTTGATGAGTTATCCCATGCGCACACATGCCATCAACGAACGGGAGGGCACGACGCTCCATCTCCGCAAGACAATGGCTAAATATTGGCTCGACAATCTCCCTGCCGGCGGAAGATGAGCGGGAAGCTCACTCTTTATCTTTCTGCAAGAATGAGGACAGGTTTTTCGTTGATTCGTGTGCCATAGACGAACTTATCTTGTCCCTCCTTCACTCCGAGTTTCTTGCGGAGTTCATCGGCCGACAACGGATAATTGCGGGTGACGACATTTGCCGGAAAGCTTTTAAGGGCTTTCCGGTCTTTTTTTTCTATCACCCCTTTATATTTTAATTTCCTTCCTGGAAAGCTCTCGAAGTATTTATCAGAGATGAATAAATGGGATGATTTATCAAGTTTTTTTATGCCTGGGAATCTCTCCGTCAGCGCATTCCATGGGGAGAGCTTCATAACGGCGGCATCGGGCTCATAAAGATAACATCCGGTCCTGAGGTCTTCTGCGGTACAATAGCCAACTTCCCCCTTTTCATCGACGGGACTATATGAGAAGTCGGAAATCAAGGTGCCGTCTGCGTTGAGGTTGACGGCTTCAAGCAATTTCAAAGCCCCGTTTTTTATTGCCTCTATCAATACTTCTTTGCATTCTCCTTCAACACAGATGCATCTTACGGAGGTTGCCGAAGGAATGTCTTTGAGGGTTTGTGTAATATCGAGAAGGGGAGAGGCTTTGATCATTATCCGTTTGGAGTTTTCAAGCAAAAAATCCTGAATCGAAAGTATATCGGGTTGGCAATCGTGGAAATTATAAACGCGCCGATTGCCTGCCGCCCGTCTGGCCGGGTCGATAAACACCGTGTCGAAACAATCGATATGAGATTTTATTATTTCGGTAGAATCCGCGTTTTCCACCGAGATGTTTGAAATATTCCCAGCATTCTTATTATGCATGAGGCATTGCGCCTTAACCGTATCAAGTTCACAAGCAATCATCGATTTTACTTTGGCAGCAATAGTCATGGCGTCGATTCCGAGGCCTGCGGTCATGTCGATTACTTTTTCGCTGCCATTGAAGAGAGAGGCATGAAACCGGGCTACGGCCTCATGGCTTGCCTGTTCTCCGGCTAAAACAGATGGGAACAACGTTTCGGGGGAGGATGTGAAATGTGGCAATTTCTTGCGGAATTTCTTCCGGCATTCAATCTGCGTTATCGCAAAATCAACATCAAACTCCGCAGCATTTCCATGATGGCGTAGCCTTAGTTTCGCAATATCTTCCTTTATATTGACGTCGATAAACCTGAAAAAAGAAACTGGGGTCGATATCGAATCCATTGTGGTGTATTGTTTGTACGTGACATTCCTGAGGGGGCACAAAATGAGGATGCCTCCTCACGAATATACCTTATTTTGCAAAATTAATATCCTCCGTTGTTATTCTCAAAATAATAATGCGGTTTTTTCGTCAATAAACAAGGAGGTCGCAGAAGATTGCGATTACGTTTTATGTTGAATTTTGCAGCTATTGATTTTGAAACCGCCAACGGCAACCCTTGTAGTGTGTGCAGTGTCGGCGTGGTGGTTGTCAGAGAGGGGAAGGTGGTAGAAAAGTTTTATAAACTGATTCATCCTGTGCCGAATTATTACAGCCCCTCGAATGTAAGGATTCATGGAATCACAAAGGAAGACACGGATGATGCCGACACGTTTCCGGAAGTGTGGGCGGAAGTTTGCCAACGGATAGAGGGATTGCCTCTTGTAGCGCATTTCAGCCGGTTTGACGAAGGGTGCCTTAAAGCAGCCTTCAACAGGTTTGAGATGACATATCCAGGTTATACCTTTTTTTGCACATGTACGGCTTCGCGGAAAGTGTTCGGACGCTCGTTGCCCAACCATCGACTGCCCACGGTGGCAAAACGATGCGGCTACGACCTTTCCCGGCATCATCATGCGCTTGCCGATGCAGAAGCGTGTGCTGCAATCGCCTTGAAAATTCTGTAAGATTTTCGTCCTAAAGTTCCTTAATTTTGGTTTTTTATCCTTTCCGATTCAGAGTAACGATAAATTTTTTGTAATTTTGTGGTAAAATCCTTTTGAATGAAGCATACCTCTCTATATATTTTATTAGTTTTGACGCTATCGTTTCTGCCGTGGGGAATTACGGCGGAAGCGGCAAAAGAACGCAATCATAGAAAATTCACAGTCGTTGTCGATGCCGGACACGGGGGCAAAGACATTGGGGCGACTGACAACAATGCCCGTGAAAAAGACATTAACCTCGGGGTGGCGTTGCAGCTTGAATCCCTTATAAAGAAGAAACTTAAAGAGGCGAATGTGGTGATGACGAGAGACGACGACACTTATCTCACCCTCCAGCAGCGTGCCGACGTAGCCAATAAGGCTAAAGGGGATTTGTTTATATCCATCCATACCAATTCGGTTGACAAAAGCAATAAGAATCGTAAAACCGTTGCCGGGAGTTCCGTATATGCGCTCGGCCTTCACAAGGACGACAACAATATGCGTGTGGCCCGACGTGAAAATTCCGTGATTGAACTCGAACAGAATTACGAGCAGAAATATAGCGGTTTCGACCCTGCCAAAGATGAGTCGTACATCATTTTCGAGATGGCTCAGAAAAAGAATCTGAGCAAAAGCATAAAGTTTGCCGAAGAGGCGCAGAATTTTCTTGTAAAATCAGGCCGGAAGAACCGTGGAGTGCATCAGGCCGGTTTTTGGGTTTTGTGGGCCACCTCAATGCCGTCGGTTCTTATAGAACTTGATTTTATCTGCAATCCTAATTCCGCAAAGTTCATGACGTCGGAAAAGGGGCAGAAAGAACTTGCCGGAGCAATTTTCAAGGCAGTCGAGTCATATTTCGGCGGTTGGAAGAAATCGCAAGGACAATCCGGCTTTGGCCACGTGGCTTTCAATGGAAATCATGAGGTGGATGAATCCGGTGCGGGAGATGAGATTGTTCCATCTGAAGTGGTTGTCGCTTCTGCAAAAACTAACAGCCGGAAAACCGTCGCTCCCTCGATGAATTCCGGAAATTTATCTTCTTTGGCAATGACAAAGAGACGCCGGCGTTCTGAATCTGCAAGAAAACTTTCGGCACAACGCAGTCTTGAGACAAAAGAGATTCCTTTGCATAAGGAGATGGAAAGGAAAGGGAAAGTCGAAGTCTTGTCGGACGATTCCGAATCGTTAAATTCTGCCTACGACGACGCGTCGGCTAAACCGGACAAAAAAGATAAGAAAGCGAAGAAAAAGGAAAAGAAGGAGAAAAAGAATAAAGAAAAGAAGAAAAAAACGCAACGTTCCCCTTCTGCCCACAACGCAAAGATAGAGAAATTTGTTACAGTATATAAAATCCAAGTATTAGCGTCTGCTGATTTGCTTAAGCAAAACAACCCGCGTTTTTGCGGACTTGCCCCTATTTCAGCTTATAAAGAGAATAATCTATATAAGTATTATTATGGGGAAAGCCGCGACCGGAATGAGATTGACGACATGCTGAAGGAAGTAAAAAAGAAAATTCCTGATGCGTTCGTGGTTTCGAGTATGAAAAGCATTGAGGCATCTAAAAAGTGATTCCACCTATGAAAAAATTGTTTACAAAGGAGTTTATCATCGGTTTGTCGGTCATAATGGCAATCGTGATTCTTTTCTTCGGAATTGATTATCTTAAGGGGATTAATCTTTTCAAGCCCGCCAATTTTTATTTGGCGAACTATAAGAACGTAGCCGGACTTGAAGTGGCGGCTCCGGTCACGATTGAAGGCTACAAGGTTGGTCAGGTCAGGGAAATTAAATTCAATTATGCCAACCCTTCGGATATTGAGGTGCTTCTTGCTCTCAATAAAGAACTGCGTATTCCCGAAGATTCTAAAGCCGTAATCGGAAGCGGTCTTCTCAATGGAGCTTATGTTGAAATTCAGTTGGGAAAGAGCAGCAAAATGATTGAGGTGGGAGGACGTATTTCAACGGAGACGCTTCCCGATATGATGGCAAGTATCTCCAACGACCTGCTGCCTTCAGTGCAGAGCGTGATGCCGAAAATCGACAGCCTGCTTTTGAATCTTAACCGTCTCGTTTCAGACCCTGCGTTGGCTAAATCCATACAGAGCCTCGACGGGATTACACAGAATCTATATCACGCCACGGGAAGCCTGAACGGCGTTATGGGAAAAGACGTGCCCGTTATTCTTGGGAGCACCAAAAGGGTTGCGACCAATCTCGATACCATAACAAGAAATCTGGGAGCTTTGTCGGCACAACTGAAAGAACTCCCGGTGGCTTCTACGATGGACAATGTAAACGAGATTACGGAAAATCTTGCCAAGTTCTCGAATCAACTGAACAATCAAAAATCTTCGCTCGGGAAAATAATGAATGATCCGGAACTGTATGAGCGGATCAATAAAGTCACGGCAGATGTTGATTCCCTTATCCTCGACATCCAGAAGAATCCTAAAAGATATATCAGCATAAAGCTTCTGTGAGTTTTTATGGAGTGATTTTCTCCGGCAATAGTGATTCTCTCCGGTAATAAGGAGTGAGAGACGATGTAATAATTTCGACGGGAAAGAACAAGTTATAAAACGGCTTCTTTCCCGTCTTTTTTATTTGACTGTGGTTAAGACATTTAAGGAAAATCGTAATTTGCAAGTGGAAAAGCTCTTTTTTTTGTAAAAAATTTGATGTTATTTTGTAGTCGCTTTCTATTTACAGATATGACAGAAGAATTAAATAACAGATGGGCTAAGTGTCTGGAGATAATCCGTGACAACATAGGAGAGGCGAGGACAAACACATGGTTTGCCTGCGCCCAGCCTCTTGGTTATGAAGACCATAGGCTTACTCTTGGGTTGCCTTCATATTTTTATTATGAAAAATATGAAGACGATTTCATTAATCTTTTGTCGGATACTCTGAAGAAAGTGTTTGGTGAGGGCGTACAGTTGGAATATCAAATCGGCATCATAAAGAATGATGACGCTTCCAATGTTACGCTCAGAAGCCCGCAGCAAAGTCACGCCATAAAAAACAAGTATGTGCGTTCGATGCAGGCCCCTTCACCTCTTGGAGATTCCAAGAATGATAATACACCGGATTTCGACCCACAGCTTAACGAGGCGTTATGTTTCGAGAATTATTGTGTAGGCCAAAGCAATCGCCTCCCCTTCACGATTGCTGAATATATTGCAAATAATCCCGGCAAGAATGATTTCAATCCGTTCTTTCTATATGGAGAGGTGGGCGTCGGCAAGACGCATCTGATCCAATCTATAGGCATACGTGTCAAAGAGAGGAATCCCCACGCTAAGGTCTTGTTCGTGACTTTGAGACAATTTCAGAATCTTATGGCAAACGCCACCATCCATAAGCAGATTCCAAGTTTCTTGAACTGGTTCCAGCAGATGGATGTGCTTTTGATCGACGACCTTCAGGAATTGAGTCATAAGGATGGCACTGCCAACGTGCTTTTCCCGATTTTCAACCATCTACATCAGAACGGAAAAGCGTTGGTCTTTACATGCGACCGTCCCCCTATGGAGCTTGACGGTATAGCCGACCGTCTGATTGACCGTTTTAAATGGGGCATTACCGAAAGGCTTCCGAAGCCGGATTTTGCCCTGAAGAAAAAGATTCTTGATTTCAAGGCGAAGAAGAATGGCTTGAATTTGCCGGAAGAAGTTATTTCCCTTATTGCGGAGCAATCCACCGGTTCTGTGAGGGAGCTTGAGGGTATTGTAATGGGCATCCTTACAAGGTCAATAACTCTGAACGCGCCGATTACGCTTCAACTTGCGCAGGAGGTGATGAAGCATTCCATAAAGAAGGTGGAGCAGAAGGCAATCAATTTCGATATGATTGTCGAGGCCACGGCGGAATTCTATAAACTGAACCCTGACGTAATATTTTCAAAAAGCAGGGTGCGTGATATTGCCGACGCCCGACAGGTTATAATGTATCTCAGTCATAAACTAACGACACTATCATCTTCCGCCATCGGGAATAAACTGAATCGTCGTCACGCCACGGTTCTGCATGGCATATCAGCCATTGCCGACAGGCTTCCCTATGCAAAAGACCTCTCCATAGCGGTCGATTCTATAGAGGCGGAGTTGAGAAGATAAGGAAAGCGGAGCTATAATAAAAAAAACAATATCCTCGTTCCATTCAGGACGAGGATATTGTTTTTTTTAGGGACTTGCTTAGAGATCGTATTTCACTTTCTCAATCAGAAGGTTCAAGTCCAAAGGGTTCACACCAAGTTTCATAAGTGCGTCCATGTCGTCGGCTATGGCTTTTTCCAGACCTTCCATTCCGAATCCGGGGTGGCGGCTGCTTCGCTTATAGCATTCGGCAGCTTCCTTCAGATTGCCTAAAATATAGTTGGCATGCCCTGAATTTAGATGGTCGATGGCGGTTGAATCGTCTCTTTTAAGAATCTTGGAATAGTATTCAAGGCTTTTTGAAGCGTTCCCGTTCAAGAGTTCGCCCCATGCAATCGCCCTCCAGGTTGAAGGTTTGCCCGGTTTTACGTAGTCGGCATGGTAGTAATTCGCAACTGCTCCCATGATGTCGCCCGACTCAAGCATACAATGTCCCGAGCTCATAAGGAGGTGATAATTGTCGGGATCCGACTCCAAGGCTTTTGCATAATATTCGGCGGCCTCTTCAAATCTGTTGAGCATACGGCTGCAAAGCGCCATTTTTTTAAGAAGCCATTTGCTGTCGGGGTGCACGAGTTCCGCCCGTTTATACCATTTCATCGCGTCTTCAAGATTCCCCAAAGCATTATGGCAGTATCCGATTTTCTCCCAAAGCAAGGAATCTTCACGGTTTTCCTTGTCAAGCTTTTCCAAGAGAGGAAGCGCCTCCGCATAATATCCTCTCTTGAAGTAAAATTCACCGACAAGATTTAAAATTTCATTGTCCGACAGGATATCGCTTATTACGGGCAGGGAGTTGAAGTCGAGAGGTTTGGCAAACGGGTCGGTGAAATCATTTTTTTTACGGAATAGTTTAAAAAAACGGTATATATCCCTGACGTAGCGTGTGACTTCACTGTCGAATTCGGGTACGCTTGACTTCAGCTTTTTGTCGGCCATGGCTTCTTTTAACTGTGCCATCTGGGCGCCCATCCTTTCTGTCATCATGGTGCGTTGTGATTCCGGCATGTGCAGCAGCGAGAAAGCGAACGAGAATTTATCGGAGTCACACATCACTCCTTCCATGTCAAGAACGTCGTTAAGCATTCCGGCTGATTCGAGAGACGGAGATGCTATTTCATGATGCCCGGAAAAGAAGGGGAGAAACCAATTGGCAACGGAGTTGAAAAAAGGGAACGACTTGAGATTTGAGAAAGCCATCATCATGATGTCGCCGCCTTCCATTTGCATTTCGGTCAGTTCTTTCAATTTGTCACCAAGACCGTTTTTATTGAGAAGCTCTTCCCATTCCGGGTTTATGTCAAGCATTTCGAGATCCGAGTTTTCCGACACATTTTTCAGCTTTTTAAGTATCTCGGGCCGTAGTTTCATCAATTCCGGGAAAACCTCGTTTTGCATTTTGTTGGAAATGCGTTCCGTGTCGTGCGAACGAATTACGCTCATCACTACTTCCCGGAGCTGTCTGTAGATTATGATTGAGTCTTCCCAAAGTGACAGCCTTGCCATGAGGGCATCGTCGGTTTCCACTCTTTTCGGATGCGACTCGATTATGAAAACCAAAGCCACAAGAACCCTTGCGGAAAGTCGTGGTCCCGGGTCCGAGTCATATATATCGAGAAGACATTCCACAGCTTCCCTGTCGAAAAAGCGCATACATCCCAACATAAGCGCCGAAATAACCTGCGACTTAAACTGGAAGGTCATATCGGGGTCCGACACGGCATTGGAAAGCGCTTTATAGTCGTCGGGGCATGAGCCGAACATGGTCCAGATATATGAAAACAAAGCGAGAAGTTTGTCGTCGGCGTCTTTCCTCATTTGATTATCGCCGCCCGCTTCCATCGCAAGCATGGCCATAGACTCCGCCTTTCGATAGTCGGAAAGCCTCGACTCTAATGAAACTTTCCTGATTCTTTCAAATCTCAAAGTAGAAGAATAGATATCGGGGCTGTCGATGATTGTCTTGTTGCGTAGAACGGAGTCGTTGACAAATAATAGGGTGGAGACTATCTTCGAAAGCATTTTTTCCCTCCCATCGTCAGCATATCCTTCCACGAGATAATGCAACATATATCTATAAGTGTCTTCCTGTTTCTTCAAAAGGTCAAGAAGGGTGGGATCGGATTGCGTGGCAATCTCCGAAGACAGAAGGGAAAAAGATTCGTGGAGCTTCCTTTCGTGTAGGAGATTGCTTATTCTATAATGAAGCTTGACTGCTTTGTCAGATGCCATATTTTATTTTTTTTATGTAATTAGATATGTTTATAACAACAAATCGCGTGCCGAAAAGACGAATAACGGTTATTTTTGATTAAATTTGCATCATGAAAAATTAAAAATTGAAAAAAACTTTAGATCGTATGGTAATACAACGTTGGCAATCCCTTCTCCTCCTTGTGGCTGCCGTGATGATGGCATGCTTTTCTTTTTGTTCACTCGGACAAGTCCAGACAACGGATTATTCATTTAATTTCACAAGTCTTGGCTTCGTATATGAAGGAGAGGAAACCGATGGCGCCCCTTCCGGAACATTCCTCTCCACATGGTATCTTTTTATTATTTCTCTGACCACCATGCTTGTAATTCTGATTGATATTTTTCTTTTCAAGAATCTTTCACTTCAGAAAAAAGTGTGTCTCGTCAGTGTGCTGATGATTATTGCATCTGCGGCAAGTGCGGCGTGCCTTGGCTATTTCGCTATTGAAAACGGCGTGATAGGGTGGTCGTCCGTGGCTTTGACCCCGCTTATTGCATTATGTGCCGTTATTCTCGCCTATTCTTGTATGCAGAGAGACCATAATAAGCTGAAGGCCGTTGACCGCATCCGTTAATTTAAATTCAAACATATTCTAAAACTATCATTATTTTTTTGTAATTTTGTAGTTCCGTTGGTAAGCCATTTTTATGTGTGGCAAACGTGAAACCCCTAAATAATAGAGATCTGAACAGACCTAAAATCATGGCTAAAGAATTAAAAGACCTTACAAAGCGTAGTGAAGACTACTCGAAATGGTATAATGAACTTGTTGTGAAGGCTGACCTTGCAGAGCAAAGTGCAGTCCGCGGATGTATAGTTATCAAGCCGTATGGATATGCAATCTGGGAGAAAATGCAGCAGACGCTTGACCGCATGTTTAAAGACACCGGTGTGCAGAATGCATATTTCCCGCTTCTCATCCCGAAGTCCTATCTTTGTCGCGAAGCCGAACATGTAGAGGGATTTGCCAAGGAATGCGCTGTGGTAACCCACTATCGTCTGAAGAATGATCCGGACGGCAACGGTGTGATTGTCGATCCTGAAGCTCGCCTTGAGGAGGAACTTATTGTGCGTCCCACGTCTGAAACTATTATATGGGGTACGTATAAGAACTGGATTCACAGTTATCGTGACCTCCCTTTGCTTATAAACCAGTGGGCTAATGTGATGCGTTGGGAGATGCGTACAAGGATGTTCCTGCGCACGGCTGAGTTCCTCTGGCAGGAGGGGCATTGCGCCCACGCAACGGCTGAAGAATCGGAGAAACGCACGGAGCAAATGCTCAACGTCTATGCCGACTTTGCCGAAAAATATATGGCTATGCCTGTGATTAAAGGCGTAAAGACTGCAAACGAGCGGTTCGCCGGCGCCATAAACACATATACCATAGAAGCGATGATGCAGGATGGCAAGGCGTTGCAGTCGGGCACGTCTCACAATCTCGGCCAAAACTTTGCCAAGGCTTTCGACGTCACTTTCATGAACAAGGATAACAAACCCGAGTATGTCTGGGCTAATTCCTGGGGTGTATCTACACGCTTGATGGGCGCGCTCATTATGACGCATTCCGACGACAACGGTTTGGTGCTTCCTCCCCATCTTGCGCCAATCCAGGTTGTTATAGTGCCGATTTATAAGAACAATGAGCAGCTTGAAGCTATTTCCAAAGCGGTGGAACCGATTGTAGCTGAATTGAAAGCACTTGGTGTCAGCGTGAAATATGACGATGCCGACAACCGCCGTCCCGGTTTTAAATTCGCTGACTACGAACTTAAAGGGGTGCCTGTGCGTCTGGCTATTGGTTCCCGCGACCTTGAGAACGGCACTGTGGAGATTATGCGCCGTGACACGCTTGAAAAGGAAACCGTTCCATTTGAAGGCATTTCCAGTCGCATCGTGAACGAACTTGAGGATATACAGCAGAGCCTTTACGACCGTGCCCTCAAGCTTCGTCAGGAACATACGTATAGGGTCGATTCTTACGACGAATTTAAGGAAAAGATAGAACAAGGCGGTTTCTTCCTATGCCATTGGGACGGCACTACGGAGACGGAAGAGAAGATTAAGGAAGACACCAAGGCGACAATCAGATGCATACCTCTCGACGGAGAAGAAGAGGAAGGTGTCTGCATGGTTACCGGCAAACCGTCGAAGCGTAGGGTTGTGATTGCCCGCGCATACTGATTCCTTAAATTCCCTGGTTTTTAATTTGTACGTCGGTTTATGAGTATTAAAAGTTCAATTATAATTATGTCGGCTCTCGTGTCAACGGGAGCCGGCGCATTTGCCTCCCCTCTGACCGTTGAAGACTATTGTGATATAAAAGTCAATTCGCCTGCTGCTATTAAGGATATCACCCCTTTGGAAGACGGAGAAACCTATGCTGCAATTAGCGATGACCACAGGAGTATCGATATCTACAGTTATAAGACAGGCAAGAAGACGGGTGTGCTTTTTAGCATTGACGGACAAAAGGGCGACTTAAAGATTTCTGAATTTGACGGGTATGAAATCAGTGCAAACGGGAGAAAAGTATTGCTCTGGAATAATACCAAGAAAATTTATCGGCATAGCTTTACGGCAGAATATTACGTGTATGACAGGATGCGTTCTACCGTGAAGCGTGTTAGTTCCAAGGGAGCCCAAAGGGCTGCCACCATATCTCACGACGGCAGATTTGTGGCCTACGAGAGGGGGAACAATATCTTTATTTCAAGCCTTGACTACGAAACCGACAACCAGATAACGAAAGACGGCGCGAAAAACAAGGTAATCAACGGGTCGCCCGATTGGAGTTACGAGGAAGAATTCGGAATGGTCAACAGCATGAGATGGAGCGGCGACGACAATGTGCTCGCGTTCATTCGTTTTGATGAAACGGGGGTGCCGGAATATTCCTTTGATAATTACAGGAGTTTTTGCGATGCCGACCCTACGGGTGACCTTTATCCGCAACCCTATAGATATAAGTATCCTCTTGCCGGGTATCCCAACTCTGTCGTGACGGTCAATGCATACGATCTTGACAACCGTGTCATCAAAAAAATGGATCTCCCTATTACGGCATCGGATTATGTCCCTTCCATAGAGTTTGGAGGAGAAGACGGAAATCGACTTATGGTTATGATCCTTAACCATGACCAGAATCATTTGCGTCTTTTCAATGTCAATCCGCTTTCTACGGTAGGAAAGCAGATTTATACGGAGTCGTCCGATGCCTGGTTAAGCCCGACTGCCTACCAGATGGTCGATTACGGTAAAAACGGTTTCGTGATTGCAAGTGAAAAATCGGGGTATCGTCATCTTTATCAGTATGATTACAGTGGTGCGTTACGCCGACAGATAACGAAAGGCGATTTCAATGTCACAGCTTATTACGGCAAGAACGATGCTCTCGGCACATATTATATGCAGACCACGTCATTGGGCGCCATCAACAGGAACATTGCCATGGTAGATGCCAAGGGCGTTATGAAACTTCTGAACAATGAGGAAGGAACGGCTTCCGCCGCTTTCAGTTCCAACCATGCATATTATGTGCAGACCTATAGCAGTTCGACACAAGCCCCGCAATACAGGATTTATAGTGCTAAGGGGGTAAAACTCCATGACCTTGAATTGAACGAAACGTATATGGCGAAATATTCGTCGGCTCCGAAAATGGAATTCCTTAAAGTTAAAAATTCGGAAGGCCAGGATATGAACGCTTATATCATCAAGCCTTCAGGATTCGACTCTACCAAGAAATATCCGCTCCTGATGTATCAGTATAACGGTCCGGATTCGCAGCAGGTGCTTGACAGATGGAAAATGGAAGGTGTGTTCTATATTGCATCGCAGGGTTACGTCGTGGCTTGTGTCGATGGAAGGGGAACAGGGAACCGTTCACGTGAATGGGCTAACTGCGTGTATAAGAAACTCGGAAATCTGGAGACACGTGACCAGATTGCAGGTGCAAAATATTTTGCATCTTTGCCATACATCGACGAAAAGAGGATGGCATGTTTCGGCTGGAGTTACGGCGGATATATGACCCTTATGGAATTAGGGGCGGCCGATTCTCCGTTTAAGGCCGGGGTGGCGATGGCCCCTGTCACCGACTGGCGCTTTTATGACGCTATTTATACGGAGCGTTATATGCTTACCCCGGGACAGAATAAGTCGGGATATGATTCGGCATCTTCCCTCGGATATACGTCGGGTGTGAAGGGTCGTCTCCTTATTATGTCCGGCACAAGTGATGACAATGTTCATTTCTACAATACACTGAAATATACATCGAAATTAAATTCGGAAGGTAAGATTTTCGATATGATGGCATACACGGGTTTTGAGCATAGCCTCGGCATGTGTAATGCCCGTGTGCAATTATTTAGAAAAATTCTTGACTTTCTCAACTCCAATTTGTAGTTTCAGTTGTTGTATTAATATAGAACCAAACTGACATGGAGGAACTCGGTAAAATCAATAGTACCCGATTATATAAACTTTGGAAGAATCTGACAGTGGGTATGATTACGGTCATTGCTATGATGACCGTAAGTAAGCTTTTGCCTTACTATCTGTCGCCTGTCTCATCTCTGATTGCGGCTGCCTTTTTATATACATATATTTTTGAAGCGAGGGCGAAGCGTGATTCATCGTGTATGATTGTGCCATACGGAATGTTGTATTCCCTTGTGCTCTATTCTTTTATTTGTATTATAATAAATGTGATGTTCGCGTGGGGATTTAAGTCTTTGCCTCGGGAGTTTGTCTTTTTCAATGACCCCTACGTGCCGTCGTTGCTGATGAACCCGGTGTGCTGCGTCACGTTTTTATATATGCTTTTAAGACGTAGCAAACTGCATATCTGTATGGAATGCAGGCTTACCAATTCAGATACCGTGGATAGCGGGGCCATGCATGGCGTTTTCAGTCACGAAGCTCATTTCCAGTTGAAAAACCTTGCTGTGATGTTTGGGCTTCTTAGTGTTCTGGTGTGGGTTTATTATCTTGTATTTTATGTAAATATAAACATTAATGCCAGAGACTGGTATATATTTACTTGGGTGACGATTATTTGTTTTGTGCTCGATGAGGTTTATTTTATAGCGCGTTATTATAATCTTTATCTTGACCTCAAGGAAAATAACGAGATTATTATGCCTGAGGAAATACAGGATATGACAGCCAAGACGTATCTAAGGTTTTATGTGATATGCGGAAACAATATCTACGTGGATGCCCATGCCATTGATCCTAAAACCCCCTACCGCGAGATTATCGATACTCCCTTCTTCACGAAAAGGACCGTCAACGGCATAAGCGTTGACGAGATAAAGAGGATTATCAAGAAAATGACTGGTTATGATGGTGAGTTGAGGTTTTTCTTCGGAAGGAAATCTTTTGATATGAATAATCACAGCATTTTGCGTTATTTTTATTTCCTTGACGGTGATGTTGACGATTATCGGGAGATGAATACCGATGGAGAATGGATGGATTATGAGAAAATCAAATATTTGTATTCCAACAATCCCGGAAGGCTTTCCGATATATCCGTAGCCGACACCACGCGCCTTGCTACAATCATGCTGACGGAGAAGACTTTTGATGAAAACGGTTATCGTAAGTCTAAGATAAAGTTGTATAATCCTTCGTTTAATCTTATCGACGTTAGAAAGTCGAATCTGGATTTTCAAGACGATAAATGGATTCGGATTTCCTTCTTTAATTCCGACACCCCGTTCTATAGTTTAAAAAGAAAATGGCGTCAGTTGTTTGGAGGGGATAAGAAAAAGAGGAATTCATGGCAGTGAGGTTGTTGACTGTAGTCGGTCCGACGGCAAGTGGAAAAACCGGGAGAGCTGTTTCGCTTGCCAGGGCTTTCGACGGAGAGATAATCAGCGGTGATTCCCGGCAGGTGTATAGGTCGATGGACCTTGGCACCGGCAAGGATCTTGACGAGTATGGCGAAGTGCCATATCATTTAATCGATGTGTGCGATGCCGGTGAAAAGTATAATCTGCACCGTTTCCTCCGTGACTTCCGGCATGCACTTGGCATCGTGGAGGGGAATGGGAAATTGCCGATACTGTGTGGTGGTACCGGAATGTATGTCGAAATCGCTTTAAGTGGCGTTGAATTGCCGGATGTGCCTGAAAATCCTGCCCTTCGTTCCAGCCTTTCAGATAAATGTCTCGGGGAGCTCACCGAAATACTCAAAACGTATAAGACGCTCCATAATACTACTGATATCGACACGTGTAAAAGAGCAATCAGAGCAATTGAGATCGAGGAGTTTTATCGCGAGAATGCGGAACTTGCTCAGAAATCTGACAGGAGGGTGTCGAAGCCTTTGGACAGCGTGATAATCGGCATTGATGTTCCGAGGGATGTAAGACGCAAACGTATCACGGAAAGATTGGAAAAACGGTTGCGTGATGGAATGGTTGATGAGATTCGTCATATCCTTGATAGCGGAGTAAAACCTGACGACCTTATTTATTATGGGTTGGAATATAAGTTTCTTACGCTTCACGTGATTGGCAAGCTTTCTTACGAGGAAATGAAGAAGCAGCTTGAAATTGCCATCCATCAATTTGCCAAGCGACAGATGACATGGTTCCGGGGCATGGAACGCCGCGGCTTCAAGATAAACTGGCTCCCTTACCATATGACTGAAAGAGATTTTATATCGGCGGTAGGGAATCTTATTGAGAAATAAATTTAAAGAGACGTCTATAAAATGGAAATGTCAGATTCGAGCTCGAATCCGACATTTACATTTTATAGACGATGATGTTATAATCCTGTCAGGTGGTGCGGATAAAGGTGATAATATCTTTTGGTGAGAATTGTTTCCCTTTAAGCAGCATTGAAGACCTGTAGAGTTTTCCTGCAAACATCACGCAGACGGCGGCGGTTGCGTAAAGCACTAAAAGCGATAAGACTGTCTGCCATATCGGCGACACCCCGGCTATTGCATTTATTGTGCCTACCGTAGGCGATGTAAAAGGGATATAGTTGCATGCCGTGGCAAAGGCGGATGAACCGTTGTCAACCGCATATTGCCCGATGTAGAAGGCTCCGAGAAGCAGGAATGTAATGACGGTCATGTAAGCCTGGTTTTCGTTGTCTTTATCGGTTATGGCACCGCAGGCGGCATAAAGCGAGCCGAAGAGCACATAGCCTCCGATAAAATAAAGCAGCATATATACGAATGCGAGATACACCTTTGGATTCGTGAGAATATCCCATGGAATTGCAAACGGAAAGACCATGAAAATAACTGTGACGATAAGAATCACAATCGACGCCCATGCAAGAAGTTGGACAAGGCCGAGCAACCCTACGGCAATTATTTTCGCAAGCATCATGGTGCGTCCGTCAACGCAGGTGGAAAGGATTTCCATAATCCTGTTGCATTTCTCTGTCTTGACCTTATTGAAAATCATGGCACCGTAAATCATCAGGAAGAAAGTCAGGAACATTCCCATCAACATGCCTGCAATCTTTGCCGGTGTCATGGTATCCGGGTCGGGAGTGGTGTTAAGACTTTCGGATGCGCTCATAAAGGTGTCGGCATCTTGAAGCAAGTATCCGAACACACCTCCGAAAATAATCATAATTACCGGCACGAGAATCGTGCTTATCCAGAATCCTTTTGACTTTACGTCGGTAAGGAATTCCGTTTTTATTATTAAAGATAGTTGGCTCATTGTTGTTAATGACGTTTTGAATTTTAGTTTTCGCAAATGGCGTTTTCAACCGCCATATTTGTTTTTGTCTCGATAGCAGGTTTGGCGTCAGACCCTGTCGTGTAGCTGAGGAATATGTCGCGCAAGGAAGGAAGACGTTCCTCGAAATGCAGGATTTCGCCTTGAAGTGCCACGGCCTGGAGAAGGTCGGTGTTCCTGACGCCGTCTTTCTTTCTGAGCAGATATGCATTCCCTTTTCTTCCGCGGATTCCTTCGGTCGGTTGCGCCCCGATGAAGAGACCGCTGTCAAGAAGCAGCGGTAAAGATAAGGGATTGCGGGTGGTGAGGAGCAGTTCGGAAGTCTTGTGATTCTCCTTGATTTCGGTTATTTCTCCTTTTACAAGTAGCTGCCCATGGTTGATAAGAGCGATTGTTGAACACATTTCTTCAATGGCGGCCATGTTATGCGACGAGAGCATAATTGTGGATCCCTTTTCGCTCAGCCTCGCTATAAGATCTTGGAGAAGCGCCCCGTTGATAGGGTCGAATCCGCTGAACGGTTCATCGAGAATTACGAGTTCCGGTTCATGTACGAGGGTCGATATAATCTGCACTTTCTGCTGGTTCCCTTTCGACAGCTCTTTCACGAGCCTCCTCCCTTGTCCGGTGAGGTTAAAAATATCCATGTATTCGTTCATAACGATTCTAAGACGCGCTTTGTCGCCCCCTTTAAGTTGTCCGAAATACATAATTTGGTCTTCAACTCTCATTTTTTCGTAGAGCCCTCTTTCCTCAGGCATATAACCGATGTGTCGGCCTGCCTTGAGCGAAGCCGGAATCCCGTTGATTGTCACGGTCCCTGCGTCGCTCACAAGGAGACTGTTGATAATCCTAAGCAGGGTGGTTTTCCCGGCGCCATTCGGACCAAGAAGCCCGCAGATTTCTCCTTTTTCTACCGTGAAACTGACATTGTCGAGTGCTTTTGTAGAAGCATAATTCTTCACTAAGCCGTCGATTTCAAGTATGTTCATACTCTATGGATGTTATGATTAGAATCAATATAAAAGGATTACAAATTGAAACCTGAAAAGAATTTAATCTGTAAAACCGTAAAATAAAAACGGAATGCAGTCCCAAATATTACCGTTTGGTCTTGTCCGCTTTCCGTTATGTTAGACGCAAATATGTGTACGATTAATTTCAAGATGCGTCACTTTTCTTATCTTTTTATTCTTGGAATGTCCCTTGTGCCTTTGCCAGGGCATATTATCCGGTCTCCGATATTTTTTGCCACCTCGCTTCTGATTCTGATAAGTTCGGAAAGCTTGGCCTGCATCGCACGCTCTTCGTCGTGCATACCTTTGCCTGCTATTTCACGGAATTGCTTGAACAATGAGTTTAACTGTTGGTCAAGTATTCCATTCTTCCAAACTGTAATGGCGGTAGGAAGGAGGTTTATAAGCTTGTCTTCCTCACGCTCCACGGGCCGTTCGCGCGAATAAATCTGGCTGAGGTGATGTTTTTCCCTGATTGCTTCATTGGTGAGCTGCCTGACCACATCGTTCTCATGGCTTGCAAATTCTTTCGAAGGATAAATTCTTGAGTATTCAAAAATTCTATCGGCCTCCCATGACGAAATCGATTCGGTTAGTCGCCTCTCCTCACGTTCGATATCGGAAATCGAGAGTTGCTTGGAGGCGATTTCGGCGACTCCGGCTTTAAACATGTTCTCTTTTTCCGTAATCAGACTTTTCTTAAAGTCATCGAGGTCTCTTTTGAAATCCTCGTGAAGATTTTTTAGGAGACTGAACAAGGTGGCGTATTCATCTACCGAAAACGATATGTTGTCGGCTTTAAGTTCGTCATCGACAAATTCAATCACGGAGATAGGAATTTTGTTGCCTTCCTCGTCTTCCATCTCGCAAAACTCAAGGAATCCATATCTTATGCAATATTCCAAGACTTCCCATTCAAGAGGTCGGAGAGGATTCTGGAATGCCCCTACATCCGAAGGTTTGTTCAATACGGCCGAAGGTGAAGAGGGTTTGGTTGCGACATTGATTCCGTCGGCAGCGGGTGCAGTTACTGTCCCGACTTGGTTTAAGGATGGCTGGGGTTCTATTTTCCCCGTATCTATATCCCTGTTAAGTTCTCGAAGTCGCCGCTGTTTCTTAAGATTTTCCACTATCACGGCACGTGCCTTGGCGGTCTCCGCACCAATAGACTCTTCGCTTACGTTCAGGATTGCGCTGCATTCCTGGATATAGACGTCGCGCTTCACTTTGTCGGGAATGCACGCGAGCGAAGCCACTACGCTCTTGATGGCGAGCACACGGCGTTGCGGGTCGTCGTTTGCTTCATTCATCAGGACCTGTGTCTTGAACCGTATTATATCTGTTTCGTGGGCGTTGACATAATTTTTGAATTCTTCGGGGGTATGCTTGCGTGCGAACGAGTCAGGGTCGTCACCGTCGGGGAGGAGAAGCACTTTCACGTTCAATTCGTGAGACAATAGCATGTCGATGCCTCTTAGCGAGGCTTTAATGCCGGCGGCGTCTCCGTCGTATATGAGCGTGACGTTTTTAGTGAAGCGGTGTATAAGTGCAATCTGGCCGTCGGTGAGTGCCGTTCCCGACGATGCCACTACATTTTTCATACCGGTCTGCCACATTCCGATAACGTCGAGATAACCTTCCACAAGGAAACAGCGGTCTTCCTTAACGATGGCGCTCCGTGCCTGGAACATCCCGTAGAGTTCGTTGCTTTTTTTATAGAGTTCCGATTCGGGGGAATTTATATATTTTGCAGGACCGCCCTTCAGGTCGCGGCCGCCGAATGCAATCACTTTTCCCGAAGAATTGAGTATCGGAAATATTACCCTCCCTCTGAAACGGTCATAGTCATGTCCTTGCTGGCTTGTGCCAACAAGACCGAGCATTTTCATTGTCTCAATGTTGAACCCTTTCTTTCTGGCCGCATCAACGAATGCCGTGCCGCGGTCGGTGGAATATCCGAGGTGGAATTGTCTGATAGCTTCCTCCGTAACCCCCCTGCCATAAAGATATTGCAGCCCGATGTCTCTTCCGTCTTGGGTTTGCGTGAGGTTGTCTTCAAACCATTTCATCGCCCATTCGTTGGCGACAAACATTGATTCCTTCCGGCTCTGAGCCTCCCGTTCTTCGTCGGTGAGTTCTTTTTCCTCAACTTTTATCCCGTATTTCTTCGCAAGATGGAGAAGGGCGTCGTGATATGATATGCCCTCCTTTTCCATTATGAAATTCACCGGGGACCCGCCTTTGTGGCACGAGAAACAATAGCAATAGTTCCTCCCCTTGTTGACGGAAAAGGATGGGGTGCGTTCGTTGTGAAACGGACACAGCCCCACATAATTCGCACCTCTGCGAACGAGATGTACATAATCGCTCACCACCTCTACGATGTCGGCGGTGTCTTTAATTTTCTGTACGGTGGCTCTGTCAATCATTTCGGTCGCATGCCGGGGACTTTATGCCCAGCGCCCTTTCTCTGGCGGAAGGGGTGTAGAGACAGTCGATGAGTTTGTGGATTTTTTCGTTTGTGCTCATTCTTGTAGGCACAAGCGGCAACCTGAGTTCGTTCTCAATAAGGCCAAGGGCATTGAGGGTGCATTTCACTCCCGCCGGATTCCCGTCAACAAACAAAAGATTGAAGAGCTCGTTGAATCTGAAATGTATCGGCATTGCTTCCTGGAAATTACCTTCGAGACACAGGCGTACCATCCTGCCGAATTCCATCGGGAAAGCATTCCCTATAACCGAAATCACGCCAACGGCACCAAGGGTCATAAGTGGGTAGGTGATGCTGTCGTCGCCTGAAATCACGTCGAACCTTTCAGGTTTGTTTTTGATTATTTCCTCAATCTGCAGGAAATTGCCCGACGCCTCCTTTACACCTATGATATTGTCGAAATCGCGTGCAAGGGAAAGTGTGGTGGCGGCAGTCATGTTGACACCTGTGCGCCCGGGCACGTTATAGAGTATGACCGGAAGGGGAGAGTTCGTGGCAATAGCTTCGTAATGGCGGTAGATGCCCTCCTGCGACGGTTTGTTGTAGTATGGCACAACCGACAGAACTGCCTCGAAACCTGTGAAATCGTCAGATTTGAGTTCGTTTACTATCGCCATGGTGTTGTTGCCGCCCACGCCGAGCACGAGAGGCACCCTTCCTGCGTTTGTCTCGATAATGGTTTTCCTTATTTCATATTTCTCCTCGGGAAAGAGGGCCGGGGTTTCGCCGGTGGTGCCGAGCACCACGATATAGTTGGCTTTCCCTTCGATCACGTATTCCACCATGCGGCGGAGTGCTTCGTAATCTACTGTCTTGTCTTTTTTAAAGGGAGTCACTAGTGCCACTCCCAGTCCTTTGAGATTTATTCGAGCCATAAGTTGAATATGATTATGATGCAAAGTTAATGAAATTTTTTGTAATTTTGTGAATGGTTATAAACGAACTGTTGACACTATGACATTTAATACATCACTAAAGGAGGGATTTCTGAAATTTTGGAAAGAACTCCTGTCATATTTTAAAGTCAGCGATGACCTCATCCCGCAAAATGAAGCGGAATTGAGCATCCGTTCCGGCGTAAGTTTCAAGGGGAGCCAGTTGCTTGTCTTGATTTTTGCCATTTTTATTGCTTCTTTGGGTCTGAACACCGACAGTATCCCGGTAATAATCGGTGCAATGTTGATTTCGCCGCTGATGGGTCCAATAATCGGAATGGGATTGGCTATCGGCATACAGGATTATTCCTTGCTGAGAAGAGGATTGAAAAACATCTCGATGGCTATTGTGGGTTCTCTTTTAGCATCTGCGCTTTATTTCCTTATTTCTCCGCAATATGAAGGTTCGAGCCAGCTCCTTGCCCGAACGTCGCCGTCGATATATGATGTTTTCGTAGCCTTATTCGGTGGCGGCGCAGGCATATTGAGTATAGCCTGCAAAAACAAGGGACAGGTGATGCCGGGCGTGGCGATCGCCACTTCCCTCATGCCTCCTCTTTGCACCGCAGGCTATGGGATTGCAACCTTGCAGGCCCACTTCTTCTTCGGCGCTCTTTATTTGTTCTTTACAAATATGATATTCATTCTTTTTGCTTCATTGATTGGGGTGAAATTGATGAAATACAGTAAAGTGGTGGTGCAGGACAACAACCGCCACCGGAGGGTGCAAAATATCGTATATTCTATCGTTTTTGCAACGATTGGGGTGAGTGCCGTGCTAACCTACCAGATGATTCGCAAAAGTATATTCATAGCCGATGCCACTTCTTTCGTGGAGAAAGAGATGGTTTTCCCCAACACACAGGTGCTCAACCATAAAGAGTATATGGAAAAAGGAAAGAGATATATCGATGTCACGCTTATCGGTGCAGCTTTGCCTAAAGATTCATTGCAGCTTGCCATGATGAATAAACTCGACAGTGTCGGCCTCGGGGGGACAGTATTGAATATTAAGCAAGGGTTTTCAATGACGAAAGAAACAATTGACGACGACCGTAACTTCGATAGGTTCTACTCTATGATGCAACAGGAAATTTCCGGTAAACAGTCGATGATCGATTCGTTGAAACAGATTGTGGCGCAGCATCAGATTTATTCCGACGAAAGTGTGAGGATTGCGCCGGAAGTCAAGGTGCTTTTCCCTACGGTTAATGATCTTGCACTTTCGCGGATGGTTGCCACGTCGGTTTCGCCCGACCGCACCGACACCGTCAATATGGTATTTGTGAACGCCCCCGGCGGCCTTAATGCCACCGACAGGAAGAAACTGACCGACTACGTGAAAGTAAGGCTTAATGAAAAGGATGTGCATCTCACGGTCAATCCCGCCAACTTTCCGTGGCCTTCGGCCAACCGCGAAGATAAATGAACCCTTGGCGTTTAAAAATTTGCTTTTTACGCCTTAAAATGCTAATTTTGCAGATTGAAAGGCGGTTGCGTCGATGCTGCCGCCATAACAGAATAATGGTTTTTTCATAAAGGAAAATGAAGACTAATGTAGCGGTGTTTTTCGGCGGCAGGTCGGTAGAACACGAAATATCAGTTATTTCCGCTTTGCAGGCGATAAATGCGTTTGACCGTACGAAATACAACATCATTCCAATTTATATTTCAAAACAGGGGCGTTGGTTCACCGGTCCGTTGACTCTCGACATAAGGAATTACAAGGATATGAAGAGCCTTGAAGAGAGAAGCGAGGAGGTATATATGCGTCCCGAATATGGCGATTACAATCTCTATCGGGCCAATCCGGGAGGAGGCCTTTTCTCCAAAAAAAATCCGGTGTATGAGGAACTTCACGTAGCCATACCTGTACTTCACGGTTCACACGGTGAAGACGGCATGTTCGAGGGGCTTCTGGAGACAATCGGAATACCCTTCGCCGGTTGTGACACCCTGTCGAGCGCAAACGGCATGGATAAGATTACCATGAAGATGATTCTTCGTTCGGAAGGTATCCCCGTGGTCGATTATGTGTGGTTCACCGATAAGGAATGGATTGCGAAGAAGGATGCCATTATTGCTAAAATAGAAGACCGACTCGGCTATCCCGTGATTGTGAAACCCGCCAATCTCGGTTCCAGCGTGGGTATCGGCGCCGCCCATGACCGTGAGGCTTTGATTGCCAAGATTGACAATGCGGAGAAGTTTTCACAGCGCATCATTGTCGAAGACATGATAGAAGACATGATGGAAATCAACTGTTCGGTTCTCGGGGATGCCGACGACCATGAGAGCAGCGTCTGCGAAGAACCTATCTCCAAGGGAGATTTCCTTTCGTATGAGGAGAAATATGGCGGCGGCGCAAAAGCCGGCATGCAGGCAAGCGAAAAAAAGATTCCCGCCGACATTCCGGTGGAGATGAGCGAAGCCATCCGGAAGATGGCCGGCGAAACCTTCAGGGTGCTTTCTTGCCACGGTGTAAGCCGTGTTGACGTAATGGTGGATAGAAAGAATAATAACATTTATGTCAATGAGATCAATACCATTCCCGGAAGCCTTTCTTTCTATCTTTGGGAGGAGAGCGGCATATCGTTCACCCAACTGATGGATAAGCTTGTGGCGCTTGCTTTGAAACGTAAGCGTGAAACCGACCGTAAAACCTTTACCTACGATGCCAACATTTTCGCAATGGGCGGTGGCGTCAAAGGGGGGTGCAAAGGTGCCAAGACGGGCAAACTTTCCTCAAAATCATAATCATTTATACCCTTCTTCGGAATAAAATAAAGAATTAACTTCCAAATAATATATCTTCTAAGAATGAATAAATTCAAAGAATACAGCAGACAGCTTAATCTTTCAGACATCAACAAAGAGATGCTGAAGGAATGGGACGAGCATTCCCTCTTTGAAAGCTCCATGAAAGAGCGAGAGGGATGCCCTACATTCGTTTTCTACGAAGGTCCGCCGTCGGCAAACGGCATGCCGGGCATACACCACGTGATGGCACGCACGATAAAGGATATCGTTTGCCGCTATAAGACAATGAAAGGTTTCCATGTGAAAAGAAAAGCAGGCTGGGACACCCACGGTCTGCCCGTGGAGCTTGGCGTGGAGAAAAGTCTTGGAATTACTAAGGAAGATATTGGGAAGAAGATTTCTGTTGACGAATATAATGCCGCATGTCGCCGCGAGGTGATGAAATATACAAAGGAATGGACCGACCTCACCCACAAGATGGGTTACTGGGTTGACCTTGAAAATCCTTACATCACTTACGACAACAAATATATCGAAAGCGTTTGGTGGCTTCTTCGTCAGCTTTACGATAAGGGTTACCTTTTCAAGGGTTATACAATCCAGCCTTATTCACCTGCCGCCGGCACCGGGCTGAGTTCCCATGAGCTTAACCAGCCGGGATGTTACCGGGATGTAAAAGATACTACCGCCACGGCGCTTTTCCGCATCGAGGATGCCAAAGAGGAGATGACAGGGTGGGGCACTCCTTGTTTCATGGCATGGACCACTACTCCGTGGACACTCCCTTCTAACACGGCCCTCTGTGTGGGCCCGTCGTTCGATTACGTTGCCGTGCGCACCTATAATCCCTATAACGGCGAAAAGATTACTGTGGTGCTTGCCGAGGTGCTCGTCTCTTCCTATTTCAAAAAGGAAGGCGCGGATGCCGACATGGATGCATATAAACAGGGCGACAAGGTGCTCCCTTACCGTGTCGTGGGTAGGTGGAAAGGTTCGGATCTCGTCGGGATGCGCTACGCCCAGCTAATGCCATGGGTTAAGCCTGTGGAAAAACTCAGCGACGTCAGTGCCGATTTTATCAAGCGGTATGCACAGAATCATCCGGATAAGGTTTTTAACTGTGGCAACGACCGTTTCGTTGAGATTGCAGAAGAGGCATTCCATGTGATTTCAGGCGATTATGTCACAACGGAAGACGGTACCGGCATCGTTCATATAGCTCCGACGTTCGGTGCCGACGATGCCAAGGTGGCTAAAGCCGCCGGCATCCCATCTCTCTTCATGATTAATGCCAAGGGGGAGACACGCCCTATGGTTGACTTCACCGGGAAATATTACACCATTGACGAACTCGCGCCTGAGTTTGTCGAAAAATGCGTTGACGTGAAGGAATACGAACGTCATGCAGGTGATTACGTGAAGAATGCCTACGACCCACGTTTCAATCCCGACGGAAAATATGATGAGAAGGCCGCTTCGCAGGCTGAAGACCTCAACATCGTGCTTTGCATGGAGATGAAGAAAAACGGCGAGGCTTTCCGCATCGAGAAGCATGTCCATAATTATCCTCATTGCTGGCGCACCGACAAACCTGTGCTTTATTATCCTCTCGACAGCTGGTTTATCCGCACCACGGCTGCCCGTGAGCGTCTTATGGAGTTGAACGGCTCCATCAAATGGAAACCGGCTTCCACCGGCAGCGGCCGATTCGGGAAATGGCTTGAAAACCTTCAGGACTGGAACCTTTCGCGCAGTCGTTATTGGGGCACCCCCCTCCCTATCTGGAGAACCGAAGATGGAAGGGAAGAGATTTGCATCGGCAGTTATGCCGCCCTTTTCGACGAAATCGAGAAGGCGGTGGCTGCCGGCGTTATGGAAAAGAATCCGCTTAAGGAAAAAGGATTTGTTCCGGGAGATTATTCCAAGGAGAACTATGACAGGATCGACCTTCACCGTCCTTACGTGGATGAAATAGTGCTTGTTTCTCCTTCGGGCAAGCCGATGAAGAGGGAACTCGACCTTATCGACGTTTGGTTTGACTCAGGCTCGATGCCATACGCCCAGATCCATTATCCTTTCGAGAATAAGGAATTGCTCGACAGCCGTGAGGTTTATCCCGCCGATTTCATCGCGGAGGGCGTTGACCAGACGCGCGGATGGTTCTTCACGTTGCATGCCATTGCCGGAATGGTATTCGATTCCGTAGCTTACAAGGCCGTGATTTCCAACGGTCTCGTGCTCGACAAGAATGGCAATAAGATGTCGAAACGTCTCGGCAACGCCATTGATCCGTTTAACAATATTGAGCGTTTCGGAAGCGACCCTGTAAGGTGGTATATGATTTCAAATTCCTCTCCGTGGGACAACCTTAAATATGATGAAAAGGGAGTGGAAGAGGTTAGCAAAAAACTTTTCGCCACGCTCTACAACACTTATAAATTCTTCGCACTATATGCCAACGTTGACGGTTTCACCGGAACTGAAGAGCAGGTTGATATTGAGAAACGGCCTGAAATTGACCGTTGGATTCTGTCTCTTCTCAACACCCTGGTAGCGGATGTGACCGACGCACTTGACGATTATGAGCCTACAAAGGCTGCACGTGCCATCGAAGAGTTTGTCAACGACAATCTCAGCAACTGGTATGTGCGTCTTAACCGCAAGCGTTTCTGGACAGGGGATATGGGTGAAGACAAGCTTTCCGCTTATCAGACACTCTATGCTTGTCTGAAAACCGTTGCCCTCCTTATGGCTCCGTTCTCACCCTTCTATTCCGACCGACTTTACAGCGACCTCGTGCAACCCTCTTTGGAGGAAGGCGGGTTTGCTTCGGTGCATACGGCGTGGTTCCCTGTCAGCGACAAGACTTTGATAGATTCCGATCTTGAGGAAAGAATGAAACTCGCCCAGGAAATCACTTCAAACGTGCTTGCATTGCGTAGGAAAGTCAACCTCAAAGTGCGCCAGCCGCTGCAGACGCTTCTTATCCCGGTTGTGGATGCCCGTCAGCGCAAAGCCGTGGAGGCTCTTGAGAACCTAATTAAGGCTGAAGTAAATATCAAAGACCTCAAGATTGTGGATAACGAAGAGAGCGGGCTTGTGAAAAGGGTGAAGGCCGATTTCAAAAAGCTTGGCCCCAAATACGGCAAGATAATGAAACAGCTCGGCAAAGCCATCTCCGAAATGGAACAGAAAGAGATTGCTGTGCTTGAGAAAGAGGGCAGGTTTGTATTCTCCGCTCTTGACGGTGCGCCCGTAGTTACCCTTGACGACGTGGAGGTCATTCCGGAAGATGTGCCGGGTTGGCTGGTAGCCAACGACGGCAATATTACTGTCGCGCTCGACGTGACAGTTACGCCGGAACTTCGCAACGAGGGGATGGCGCGCGAGCTAATCAACCGAATCCAGAATATCAGAAAGGGCAACGATTTCGAGATTACCGACAAGGTGATTGTCGAAATGACGGCGACGCCTGAAATCAGGGAGGCTGTCGAGGCGTTTGGCGATTATATCGCCGGCCAGGTGCTTGCCGATAATATAATACTGTCGGATACGGTGGATGGCGACGATGCCAGGGACCTTGAACTTGATGGAATTGTTGCATTCGCTAAGGTTTCTAAAAAGTGAGTGTTTTGACAAAGACAGACGATAATGTATTGGCGGCGACGTCGGCTCGCGACGTCGCCGCCAAACGCTTATGGCTTGTAGCTGTAATTAGCGTTGTTGTTGTGCTTGCCGACCAGATTTTTAAAATCTGGGTAAAGACATCTTTCTATCTCGGCGAAGACCTTCCGCTGACAGGATGGTGGCATCTTAAGTTTATAGAAAACAATGGCATGGCTTTTGGACTTGAACTTTGGAATAAACTGGTTCTCACCCTGGGGCGCATAGCCGCCGTAGTCCTGTTTATTTGGTTCGTGGCGAAGGTGAAATCTTTGCCTACGTTACGCACCGGTTTTTTTGTGGCTATGGCGTTGATTATTGCCGGCGCGGCAGGCAATATTTTCGATTGCGTGTTCTATGGCAGGCTTTTCAATAATCCCATGCCTCCGGAAGTGGCTGTGGCATTCCCTGAAACAGGCGGATATGCCGGTTGGTTCGAAGGAAAAGTGGTTGATATGCTCTATTTTCCGCTCTTCTCTTTCTATTGGCCGGGATGGATGCCGTTTGTCGGGGGCGATTACTTTGAATTTTTCCAGTTCATTTTCAACATTGCCGATTCTTCGATATGCATAGGGGTTTTCCTTTTGATTTTCTTCTATTCTTCCGATGCATCGAAAGCTTTCCAATATATCGGTGAGAAAAGGGCCATGAAAAAGGAGGCTGAAAGCAAGTCAAAATTGAAGTAGATGAACACCTTTTCAAACAAAACCGTGGCCGGGTTGTGTATGTCGGCTACGATTGCTGCCATGCTATTGTCCGGATGCCGCAAGCGTCCGGAAGGAGTATTGTCTGACAAGGAAATGATCGACCTTATGGCAGACATGCAGCTTGCGGAGTCTTATTCCGATTATGAATATTCCGGACCTAATCTTCGCGATTACCGCAACGGGCTTGCCGAGTCGGTGCTTTTGCAACATGGGGTTAGTCGCGAAGAACTCGACTCCACGCTTTCATGGTATGGAAGGAATCTCGACGACTATTCCAAACTGTTTGAGAAGGTGGATAAGAAGATAATCGAAAAGCGTAAGGCATCTCTTAAGACGGACACCCCGGATGATGAAGTAGAAGGTGATATTTTATGGCCATATACGCAAAACGGCGTGATTTCGAATCTCGGCAATTCCGACGGATGGGTGGTCTCGATTCCTTCTCCCGGGCTTGACAAGGGCGACATGCTCGAATGGACCATGCATCTTCCCCTGCCGGCAGATCTTGTGGGTGTGCTCGGGGTGGAATACGAAGATGGAACCGGCGAGGCCGTGTCTTCCAATTTTTCAAGCCGTATGTCGATGGATTTGCGGCTTCAGACCGATACAGGGAAAACCGTTGACAGGATTTACGGCACCATGCGTCTGAGGGATGAACTTAAATCCGCAGTGTTTGTCGATAGTATAAGGCTCCGCCGTCTTCCTTTCGATTCTGTTGAATTCTCGAAATATAGAAATCAGAAGCGTTACGGTATCCCTGCGCGTTTCAACAAGAAAGAGGCCGACAAAGATTCTGTTGTCGTCGATAAGGTTATTGTCGATTCTATAGCCCATGACGCCCACCGTCTTGGTGTGCAGGGGCCGGATCGTCCTCCTGTAAAGCCGGCAATAAGACCCGGGATGTCTCCTGCGGTTAATAATCCCACCGTGAAGAAGGCAAGAAGTGTGGAAGACGTGCGGCGTTCCAATGAAAGGAAAGCTCGCCCTGCGAAAGCGACACGGCATAAAGTCAGAAAGCAGCAATGAATAAGGCACATGTCAGGCTTTTAATCAGGAATCTTGAAGTTGCCGACACGAATGAAAACGGCGACAGAGTTTCTGGTAGATATTGTCTTATGTATTTGACCGGGAGTAACCTTTCTGACTCCTTTGAAGTCGGGTCAATGATTGCTGAATGTCGTTTTTTTCACTTTGAGAGGGAACGGGAAGGGTTCGTTTATATCGATTCCCTCGCTCTGGAAAAAATAGGGGAAACATATCGGGTCTCCTATATTTTAAGATAGTTTAAACGATGATGGCGTGTCAAAATCCACTGATTATGACACGCCATCATGCTTCTATTATTCTTCTTTAATCAACTTTCCCGTCTTAATCAACTTTCGGAAGAGTGAACGGTTTCTTTTCGAGATATTCCCGATAGAGGTCTGCCACTTCGGAGGGCGATAGACCGAAAGACACGAGACGGTTGAAAAAGTAGTTTGCCTCGTCTCTGAAAAATATGTTGCGTCTCATTTCGAGTATCCGTTTTCGTGCTTCCGGAAGTACGAAGAATCCGATGCCGCGTTTGTTGAATATTATGGCTTGCTGCTGCAGCCAGTCATAACTTCTCATCACGGTATTGGCGTTCACCTCTATTTTGGCGGCATATTCCCTGACGGAAGGTATCCTTCCGTCGGGGGGATATTCGCCGCTCAGAATGGAATCCATAATGCTGTCCGTTATCTGAAGGTATATAGGTTTGCTGTCGTTGAAATTCATTCGATTGTTGTCTTTATTAGAAAAGATTATAAATCACCTGGCTCCGTTTAAACCGGTAGTATGTCAGCGCATACATTGCTATGGTCAGTATGTTTAAGACTATTCCCGTCCAGATGAGAACCTCGTCGGCGTCATAGGGAGAGAAGTTTAGATGGTTGTCGATGGAGATTCCTATTATGCCGATCAATGTCTGAAGCACCCAAAGTGCTCCGAGGGTTTTTATGAAGGAGAGTTTGGGCCAAAGGATAGCACCGAAAATAAACAGACTCTGGTAAAAGAAATAGAATGAGATAATGGTGTAAATCCATGTCCGGGGCATGAAATTGTTGGCTGTCATCACGCTGAAAAGATTGATGACATGAGAATATCTCCCGTTGACAGGGTTGTTAGACAGATAATTGACCAAAACTCTCGAAAGGTCGCCCAAATAGAATGCGGCTATCAGAACACCGAAAAGCAATGGCACGAAAGCAATCCATCTGGTTATGAATTTTTCTTCCATCGAAGCCGGGAGCATCAGCGCAGCTATTCTTGATTCTTTTCTCTTCATGTTGGAAAACATCATCGAGGCACAGACATATCCGGCAGTCACAAGCATGAATGTAAAGAAAAAAGCTTCGGCTGCGCCTCCTCCTCTCCCATAATATCCCATTAAGCCTCCGAACAATATGCATGCCCCCCAAAGAGAGCCTACCGACAGGAGAATCGTTTTCCTGTTTTCTATGAAATCGTGTTTAACGTTCAGCAAGAATGTATTTGATGTTGCCATTTTTTTATTGCTATTTGTGTGGGTTTTCATTAATAATCGATTCCCTTGAATCCGCTTCTATCCGGGAAAAGAGAATTGATAAGGTCCGGACGCTGTCTGGAAAGTTCGAAGAGCGATTCGAGGTTTACGTCAGTTTCGCTGAGTCCGTCCGACGGCTCTATGATGTTGGCGCCACCGGGGGCGTCGAGTGCTATCATGGCGTTCGCGATCCTTTCCCTGTCGGTAGTGAAATTAAACGAAAGTTTTGACGTTATGTCGAGCATTGAGGCATCGAGGATAACTCCGTCGGTGTCTGTTATGATGACATGGTCTATTATTTTCTCCACGTCATAGACTTGATGGGTGGAGACGATGATGGTCTTATCATCGGTCATACCGTTTAAGACAGCTTTTCTGAAAAGCCGTTTCCCCGGGATGTCGAGTCCGTTCGTTGGCTCGTCAAGAATCAGAAGTGAAGTGTTGCAGGCGAGGGCGAAGCTTATGAACACTCGTTTTTTTTGCCCCATCGATAATTGGCCCAGATGCACTTCGGGTGAGAGTTCGAAAGTGGCGAGATGGCGTTCAAGGTCGTCTCCGGAAAATTTAGGATAGAAAGGGGCGTTCACTTTTAGATATTCGCCAAGCGTCACGTTGGGTAGATAGAACTCTTCCGGCACGATAAATACATCGTTTAAGAATGCCACCTTTCGCTGCGTCGGATTGAACCCGTTGTAGTCTATGGTGCCTGCCTGCGGACGCAGCAGTCCTGTTATAAGATAGAGCAACGTCGATTTGCCGGCGCCGTTTCTTCCGAGAAGACCGCAGATGGTGCCCGGGTTGACTTGAAGGGAGTAGTTTTCAAGAACCGGTCTTTTCTTTCTCCCGTATGAATAGGTAATGTTAGATACTGTCAACATAGTGTATTAGTATATTAGTACACTGCAAAGGTAGATACAATTTTCGAATCCACCAAATTTTTTCAAAAAAATTTATCGTTGCGGCAATGTGCTTTTAGATAAAATATTGCTTTACAGGGAGAAAAGTAGGCACATAATTTTTTAATACAACCTTGCGATTTTGCCGGAATCAATATTTTTTGTAAATTTGCAGTCCGTTATGACATACGGATTTGACAACGAAAAATATCTTAAGATTCAGTCCGAACATATTAAGGAGCGTATAGCCCAGTTCGGAAATAAACTGTATCTTGAACTTGGTGGTAAACTTTTCGACGATCATCACGCCAGCAGGGTGCTACCCGGATTTCAGCCTGACAGCAAACTCCGGATGCTCCAGCAGCTTAAAGACCAGGCGGAGATTGTCATCGTGATCAGCGCGGTCGATATCGAGAAAAACAAGGTGCGCAACGATCTCGGAATAACCTACGACATGGATGTGCTCAGACTTAGAAAGGAATTTCAGAAATTGGGGTTCCTGGTGGGTTCTGTATGCGTCACCCATTACAACGGACAGATAAGCGCCGACGTTTTCCGGAAGAAGCTTGAAAGGATGGGTATAACGGTATATTACCATTACATCATCGAGGGTTATCCTTCCAACGTTGACCTTATCGCCTCTGATGAAGGTTTCGGCCACAACGATTACATCGAGACTACGCGTCCGCTTGTGATTGTCACGGCTCCCGGCCCCGGCAGCGGCAAGATGGCCGTTTGCTTGAGCCAACTCTATAACGAAAACAAAAGGGGAGTGGTGGCAGGTTATGCAAAGTTCGAGACTTTCCCGGTGTGGAGTCTTCCTTTGAAACACCCTGTGAATATCGCGTATGAGGCAGCTACAGCCGACCTTAATGACGTCAACATGATTGACCCGTTCCATCTTGAGGCGTATGGCAAGACCGCCATCAATTATAATCGTGATATTGAGATTTTCCCGGTGCTCAACACCCTTTTCGAAGGCATATACGGAGAAAACCCGTATAAATCGCCTACGGACATGGGGGTCAATATGGTAGGATTCTGCATCAGCGACGACGAAGTTTGCTGCAAGGCTTCGAAGAATGAAATCATCCGCCGTTTCTTCACGGCTCTCAACAAGATGGCGCGCGGGGAAGGAAACGACGCCGAGGTCAACAAGATTTCGTTGCTGTTCAAGCAGGCGAAGATTGGGCTTTCCTACAGGAAGTGTATCCAGGCAGCACGTGACCGTGCCGAAAAAAGCGGTTTGCCCTGTTCTGCCATGGAACTTGCCGACGGAACTATCATCACAGCGGAAAGCAGCGAGCTTCTCGGGCCGAGTTCCGCATTGATTCTTAACTGCATCAAGCATCTTGCCGGAATCGACCACGACGTGAAGCTCATTCCTCAGGAAATGATAGAGCCTATACAGCATACCAAATTGAATTATCTCAGAGGTCATAACCCGCGTCTGCATTCCGACGAAGTGCTTGTGGCGTTGTCTGTGCTCAGTACGCAAGATCGCCGATGCCGCCGCGCCCTTGAAATGCTTCCTGAACTTAACGGATGCCAGATGCATTCCACGGTGATGCTCGGGGAAGTTGACCATAAGATTTTCAACAAGCTTGGAGTGGGACTTACCTGCGACCCTGCCAAGAAAAACTGAACCATTCTTAGAAGGTGTTGTAAAACGGAAGGATATGTAGGGACAAGCCTCCGGCATGTTGGAATAACTAATTGGTTTGTAATCTTAAGGAATACGGACCAAAAGGTCTTGAAGTTATCGGTGTGGCGGTCTGGGATGAACCGGAAAATACGTTGCGCGGCATCAAGGACCACGAACTTCCATGGAGAAATATAATCAACGCCCAGAATATACCCACGGATATTTATGGAATCCGTGGCATTCCATGTATCATCCTTTTCGGACCCGACGGAACTATCCTGAGTCGTGACAAACAGGATGAAGAACTCAAGGCCGACGTCGCCAAAGCCATCGACAATAAATAGTTACAAGCCTCCGGCATGGTTGATTAAAAAATCACATTGTTAATCAAACATGTCGGAGGCCTTTAGTAACATTCTCTCTTCCGTTTATGATATATTTTCATTGCTATTTAAATTGTTATAGCAGGGCGTCGGAATGGGAGATGAGAAGCTCTTTGAATTGGATTGTATCCGTGAATTTCTGCGGAATTTTATTGTAACCGATGATTGCCCCGATGATGTTGCCTGCCACGGCGCCGGTGGAATCGCTGTCACCGCCGTGGTTGACGGCACATGTCAGACAGCTGGCGAAGTCATCCGTATGGCGAAGCACACTGAAGATGGCTATTGCCAAAGTTTCTTCGGCTACCCATCCGCCGCCAAGCTTTTGCTCAATGATTTCCCAATCTTCTAACGGGTTCTTGTAAATATCGATGGGATTCTTAACCACTTCAATAAATTTCTTCATGTATGGTGCATTTTCGCCATACACACTTTCAACAACTTCAATGCTGCGTTCTACAATCTGTATGAAACCATTGGCATCGAGATAATCCGTGGTTGCACATTGTTGCACAATCACTGCCAAGGCAGCCGAAGAATAGGTGCTCAACGGGTGATGATGTGTAATCTCTGCTACCTCTCCGGCCGTTCGGGCTGTGTCAGCAAACATCCAACCGTGGGCTGCTTCATAAAGTCCGATTGGTGCTACACGCATGATTCCGCCACATCCCTTGCTGTCGTTCCTTATATTCCGACCATCTATTATGGCTGCCAATGAAGAGAGACAGGTATTGCCGGGAGCACGCCGTTGGTTCAGTTCCTTTATTTCGGAAAGCTTCGAACAATAACAGCAGTCAACGTATTCGCCTGTCTGTCCGCCATACCATGCAAGATAAGCGTCCGTCATTGTCTGAAGCATATCCAGACCGTTCCGCACCGACTCAACGAGTGCTTCGGCGGTATAAAGCGTCATCTGGGTGTCGTCGGAGACAAGAGCTTTGTCGCTATTCCGATACCCGTTGATCCAAGGGTAATCCCGGTCATATTCGGTGATGCCGTTGTCACCATACTTTTCTTTAATCTCCGCGAAAGAAAAAACGAACTCCACGGGATAACCCAACGCATCGCCGCAGGCACCGCCAACCAGCGACCCGCGCATCTTATCCATCATTCTGTCATTTTCCATAATCATCTATATTTTATCTGCACCTCTGCATGCGTTAATTTTGCCAAGGGAAAGGATTCTGTTTTTGTTTGGTCCTCTCGTTTGCCGGGGGATTGATAAGTTCTGAGATTTCCCTTTTCAGGACATCTCTGGTTTTAAAGAAACTGTCGAAAATCAACGTGAGGTAGTTTTTAGGATTTGGAATTTCAGGAATAAAAAGGATATCCATGCGGCTTGCAAGATGTCGGTACCCTTTTTCGTCAGCTTCCGTCATTACAACCGTAGGGCCGAATCCAGAATTCGCTTTTCCCATCGCTTCTACAATAATAGGCAGGTTGATATCGAGTAAATTCGTTTCCGAATAAGGAAGATCCCATATCCTGATGAACTTATGGTTCTGAATAATGGAAAAGTTCACCCCTTGGTATTTCAAATATATACGCTCCTCCTCATCTTCCGGCTGACAACCCAATTCCTTAAGAGTCTTTAGAAGCAGCTCCCGTTGTTCATCATGAATTTTCTTATGGTATTCTTCATCTGAAATCGGCTTTTCCGCCGACCCGACGGATTGATTGTTATGATTGCCTTTACTTTGGGCTGTATTATCTTCAGCATCGGATTTGTGTCCGGAAATTTCATTAATATTCCCTTCTCCATGCGATAAAGATTTACCCTTATTCTTACTCTTCACCTCCTTATAATGGTAGAGCAAAAAAATAATTATAACACCCAACGCGGGAACAATGAATTGAAATATGATGTCTAAGAGATTTTTATCCATAATAATCAATTTAAGATTAACGAAATTAATATTATTAAAGATGTTAACTCTGATGCAAAGATAATGCGTGAAAATGACGCATCCAAATTTTTTTATAAAAAACTAAATCCTCGATTCGTTAACTAATTCATCTATTTAAGGAATGGTAAGCCCATTGGTGAAACCAAAACTCATAAAAGAAAGAGTCTTGTTTTCCACTCTGAAAATTTTTTGTACTTTTGTAAGACCCGGACAACGGGAGGCAGCTCCAACCAGGTCAACCAGAACAACCAGATGATTGGACAACCAGGACAACGGTAGGCAGCTCCAACCAGAACAACCAGGTCAACCAGATGATTAGGACAACCAGTGACCGACCGACAACGGAAAACGGACAACCGACAGCTGACAACGTACAGCTGGCAAACGATAACGGACAACTGACAACTGACAACGGAAAACGGACAACTGACAACTGACAACGGAAAACGGACAACTGACAACCAAAAAACTAAAATATGAGAGTGAAAAAAATTGCTTTTGCGTCTTTCGCGGCTCTTGCGCTTTGCGCTTGCGGTCAAACGAAGGGGGATGACGCTTCGGGAGCGGGCAAGATTGCCGACGCTTCGGAGTCTTCCGTGGTTAATACTGCTTCTGATTCCACTATTAATAATGTGGTAATCGAGACTATCATGTCGCGCCGAAGCGTGCGCGATTATCTTCCGCAACCTGTCGGACGCGACACGATGGAAGTCATTACCAAATGCGGCATCAACGCCCCCAACGGCATGAACCGCCAGCCTTGGGAAATACGCGTCGTTAACGACGGCGAACTTATCGCCAACATGACTAAGGCTTTCGTGAAGGCCGACCCGAAGCGTGCCGCCGATTCGAAGATGAGAAACATGTTCCGAAACGCCCCGACCGTTGTGTTTATTGCAGCCGAGAATAATTCGCAACTCGACTGCGGTTTGCTCGGCGAAAATATGATACTCGCCGCCTGGTCGATGGGTATAGGGTCATGCTGCTTTGGCGGACCTGTGGCGTTCCTGAAATCGGAAGCTGCCGCAGAATACCTTAAGCAACTTGATTTCTCCGAAGGTTACGAACTCGTGTATGCCATCGGTTTCGGTTATCCTGCCGAAAAGCCGGAAGCAAAACCAAGGGACGAAAGCAAGGTAAAGTTTCTTTAAATGCAACCGATATATTCCACCATCGAGGCGAGGCTGAAAGGGTGTGCCAATCCCGACGAGGCGCGCCATCTCATGCGGTTTTTCAAAACGGCTCCCGGGGAGTATGGCGAAGGCGACCGTTTCCTCGGGATAAGGGTGTCTGTGACACGTTCGGTCGTCAACGAATTCAAGAAAGACGTTACGGTCGATGACGTGCGCCGTCTCGTGGAGTCGCCCTGGCATGAGGTGAGGCTCGCCGGTTTCCTTTCGCTCATAGAGGTCTTCAAAAGGCATAAGAAGAGAAAGGATGAAGAGGGGATGCGCGACGTTGTCGATTTCTACCTTTCCGTAATCGACCGTGGCAACAACTGGGATTTGGTTGACCTCGTCGCCCCCAAAATACTCGGCGAATGGCTTACGGTCCACGAAGAGGAGAGGGGTGTGCTTCATCAGCTTGCCGCCATGGACGGCAGACTTTGGCACCAGAGGGTAGCGATAGTCGCCAACTGGACCCTTATCCGCGCGGGGGAGTATGACGACACAATCCGGATTTCGGAGGGATTCCTCACCCACAGCCACGACCTCATCCATAAAGCCACAGGCTGGATGCTCCGCGAAATCGGTAAGAGGGGAGGCATGGATGTGCTGACGGCTTTCCTCGACAGCCATTCAAAGGAAATGCCGCGCACGATGCTCCAGTATGCCATCGAGCAATTACCGGAACATCGGCGGCGGCATTATCTGGCACGCTGATTCGCGTGACGGTCAATAGCCGAAACGTTCGGCAGCCAAAGCCATCCCTTTTATTATCTCAACCCCGAACGGACAACGCGTTTCGCACGCCCCGCATGCCACGCATTCCGAGGCATGGTGGGGGAGTGCCATGTAGTGCTCGCGCACTGTTTCGGGAATTTCTCCTTGCGCCACGGTCAGGTTGTAGAACTTGTTGACGGAGGCGATGTCGATTTTCATAGTGCAAGGCGCACAGTGGCCGCAATACATGCAGTGTCCTTGCCATGAGAATTTGTCGAGCCCTGCAAGCACCGATGTGTAGTCGCGTTCCTCCGGAGTGGCATCGCACCATCTTATGGCTTCCGCAATCTCTTCGCGGTTTTTGCAGCCAATCATTACGGCCGCCACGGCGGGTCGGGTAAGCGCGTATTCGATGGCCTGCACCGGAGAGAGCGGTTTGCCGAACGGCGAGTTGGTCTTGCTCAGCAGGTCGCCGCCGCCATAAACTTTCATAACGTCGATGCCGACGCCTTTGCGTGCGCAAAGCTCGTAGAGGCGTTCGCGTTCCGGGTCGATGTTCTCGCGCCTGGCTTCGTAGGTGGCGTCTTCAAACATGTCGTAGATGCTCACGTCGGAGGGCTGGAGGTCGTAAGCCGGGTTGATGGAAAACATGAGCACGTCGATTAGTCCCGTTTCCACCGCTTTGGCCGCCACCACAGGGTTATGGCTGCTCATGCCGATGTGCTTTATCCTCCCCTCGGCTTTCAGACGTTTGGCAATCTCGATGATTTCGCCGCCAAACACCTTTTCGTAGTCCTCCTCGCTATCTACATAGTGGATCATGCCGATGTCGAGATAACCCGTGCCGAGTTCCTGAAGTTGTTTCTCGAACGCCGGCATAATCTTCGCCACCTCGCGGGTGCGCAGGTACTGTCCGTCTTCCCACACGGTGCAGAGATGTCCCTGTATGATGAAATCGTCGCGCCTTCCCTCCAAAGCATTCCCGATGTTGACGCGCAAATCGGGGTTGGGGGAATAGATGTCGATGAAGTTGACGCCTTGGGAGATGGCGAAATCGAAATCGTCTTTCACTTCGTCGGCGGTCTTGTGCATGAATCCCTCGCAACCGAGCGAAACGGCACTGACTTTTAATCCTGTGTTGCCTAAAATCCTGTATTCCATGATGTCAATGCAATGTAAGCTTGTTTAAACCGCTTTGTCAAATAGCGGCCACTCAAATTTCTGCAAAAGTAATGTATTTCGGGGAAATGGGAAATATCAGGATTACGGAAAAGATTACCTTAATTACTCTATCCGTTGCCTTGGGTGCAGAAATCAGAACAATTGGAGCGACACCGCCATCAGTGCAAACCCGAGGACAACGCCGGCTATGGCGGCATGATGGTGGCCGTAGCTGTGTGCGCTCGGCAAGAGTTCATCGAACGATATATAGACCATAATTCCCGCCACAGCCGCAAGTATAAGTCCGTTGACGGCCGGAGTCCAAAACGGAATTAAGAGCAGACCACCCACCAAGGCACCGACCGGTTCGGCGAGTCCGGAGAGAAGGGAATACTTTATCGCCCTCGACCGGCTTCCGGTGGCTTGGTAGATAGGCACCGAAACTGCAATCCCTTCAGGGATATTATGGATGGCGATTGCAAAGACAATGGGAAGGGCTATATCCCACCCATCGAGTGCGGAGACGAACGTTGCCATCCCTTCCGGAAAATTGTGGATGCCTATGGCGAGGGCCAGAAGGAGGCCCTGTCGTTTAAGTTTATGACGGTCTTTATTCTGCGGGGCTGCCATACCCTCCATCTGATGGTTCTCATGCGGGTTCTGGCTTTCCGGCACAAGCCAGTCTATAAGGGCTATAAAACCGATTCCGAAGAAAAAAGAGGCGAGACCATACCAACTTCCCGTTTTACCGGAGAACTGTTTCCCGAGACTTGATATGGCTTCGGGCAACATTTCCATAAAGGAGATATAGACCATCACGCCTGCCGAAAGGCCGAGCGCCCACGAAAGCAGACGTTTGTTGTCGGCTTTCGCCACGAAGGCAAGCAATGCACCGAATCCCGTTGACATTCCGGCAAGAAGAGTCAACAGAAGCGCAATAATGAAATTGTGTATGTCCAATTGTTCAAGCATATAATAACAACAATGAATCCGTGGCCATTGTTGCTGTTTTAAGGTTAATGGAAACGATTAATTATGGCAAAGAAACTAAATCGAAAATATCGGCGTTAAAAGAATATGTTCGGAAATATAGATGCACATACTTTTATCCTCGCCATTGTTCTGACTCTGGTTGCAGGCCTGTCAACAGTAGCCGGCGGCTTGGCGGCAGTCGTGGCCGACGTGAAAAACAAAAGTACCCTTGCGTGGGCTTTAGGGATTTCCGCAGGAGTGATGATTTTCATTTCGTTCATGGAAATTCTTCCGGAGTCGATAGAGGAACTGCAGAATGTTTTCCCGGAGAAAGAGGGGAGGCTTGTCGGTTTTGTTTCCTTTTTCGTCGGGTGTGGCATAGTAGCCTTGATCGACCGTCTGCTTCCCGGCCACGGCCATACACATTGCCCTCATATACCACGCACGGAGTATCCTACGGAACGTCTTGACAATGCCGGATTGAAACGGCAGGGAATAATGCTTGCCGTTGCCATAGCCATCCACAATTTTCCGGAAGGGATGGCTACGTTCGTTTCCTCGTTGGGCGGGATGAACATCGCCATTCCGGTTGTGGTCGCAATCGCCATCCATAATTTCCCGATAGGTATAGCAATCGCCATTCCTATCTATCAGGCTACTGGCAGGCGTTCCTCAGCCATAATCACGGCATTACTTACAGGTCTTGCCGAACCTCTCGGTGCGCTTGTTGGCGGTCTGCTTCTTGTGCCGTTCTGGAGCGAGACGATAGGGGGAATCATACTTTCGGCCATGGCCGGCATCATGGTCTATATATCGTTTGACGAGCTTATCCCGAGCGCGATGAAATACGGCAGGCAACATTCTGTCGTAGGTGGCCTAATGGCAGGATTCATTCTGATGGCGATTTCCCTTGAATTGTTTTGACAACCGGCTCGTTTCTAATAATTCATGGCAGGAAATAAATCCGGTTAACGAACCGAGTGGCTGGAGATGTTGTTTTTATATTATATACTCTTAATTGTAAGATTATGAAGATTAAAATTTTTATGGCGACGGCAATCGTCGCTGCGTTTGGACTCTCTTCTTGTGGCGGAGAAGATGCGAAACTCGCCGGTGAGTTGACGGGCACATGGAAAGGCGCCACTACTCAGATGACGAAAGGTAAGAAAGACAAACCCGATAAAGATGACAGACATAATGATGGCAACCGCAACAAGCCTGACCGTATGGATATGGACGAAATGAATTGTACACCGACATTTACGTTTGTCAGGAGCGACGGCACCAATGGAGGTACCATTGACATTTCCGCCGACTATACGATTACAAAAGGAGTAGAGTCGATAGCCATGACAACGCCGGTCAATGCGACGGTAACGGGGAATTTCAATGCTTCGGGCACTTGGACTGTAAAGGACGGCGACGAGGTTATCCTTAATCTTGACCCCTCGAAGACTGTGGTCAACGTTGACACTACATCCGTTACGCTTGCCTATGCACGTTTGACCGATGCCCCTCAGGATTCCCTTAATTCTTTAAAAGGACGTATCGTATCGAATATTCCGGATGTGGTCAAGCCTATGATTGCCGCAAAAGTTCAGAAGATGCGTAAACTCGATGATATTAAAATCACCGGCAATACGATGATACTCGAAGCCGGGCATAATAAGATTCCGTTTACCAAACAGTGACATTATAGGGTCTTGACATAATCCCGTAGTCTCCTTGAAAGTTGCACGTTTGGCGTAGCCTTAAGATGCTTCGGGGAAAATATAAAGAATAAAGAAAAGAGGGAGTGCCGTAATTGTCAGTTCATAACTGCCGGTTACAGATCGGAAGAGCGGT
>CABRKI010000023.1 GCA_902471455.1 uncultured Porphyromonadaceae bacterium
CCGGCCGCCGCGAGTCGCGCGGCCACCGTCTCTTCAAGGCCGCGCTTCGACCTTGTCCCCGCAACAGGATTAACCACTAATAACGCTTGTCTGTGTGCCATATATGGTGTTTGCAAGTTGAAAATGGTGTGTAAAGTTACGAAAAATTTGTGAGAAACACAGAAAAACCTTAAATTTGCAACATAAACGAGGCGCCGACAGTTCCGCGATAGCGTCATCCCCTCTTCCCTCATGAAAAAAGAAAGCTGCTGCCGCCAATAACCAAAACAACCATCAAAAGTGAAGATACACAGAGAAGGCACAAACATACTCATACTGCTCGCCTTAGTGCTCGCGGCTCTTAACGTGCCGGTATGGCTTTTCTTGCCCCCGGTGACGCTCCCCGCCATATTCACCGTGATTTCGGTGGTGGTGTATCTGTTTGTCTTCAATTTTTTCCGTTGCCCGAAACGTAATTACAAGGGGGAACGCCGCGACATGGTAGTCAGCTCGGTCGATGGCCATGTGGTGGCTATCGAAAAGGTTTACGAACCGGAATATCTCAAATCGGAAGCCATAATGCTTTCGGTCTTCATGTCGCCCCTCAACGTGCATGCCAACTGGTATCCTGTCGATGGTTACGTGGAATACGTACGCCACCACCGCGGGCGCTTCCTTTCCGCCTATCTCCCCAAGGCAAGCACCGACAACGAGCGGAGCACCATAGGGATAGTGGCGGGCGACCACCGCATCACTGTGCGCCAGATTGCCGGGGCCATGGCGCGGCGCATCGTCACTTACGCCCGCAAGGGACACCAGGCCGATATCGACGACCATCTCGGATTCATAAAATTCGGGTCGAGGGTTGACCTCTATCTCCCGGTTGACGCAGAAATCCTCGTCAATATGAAACAAAACGTGAAGGGAGGCGTTACACCTGTGGCACGTCTTAAACCAAAACAGAAAAAATGAACGCAATCACACGCAACATACCCAACTCCATTACATGCCTCAACCTCCTTGCCGGCTGCATGGCAATAGTGGCGGCAGCCAAAGGCACCTTGCCGCTATGGGGGATGGCGGCATATCAATGGGCGTTTATATTTATCGCCATAGGAGCCGCCGCAGACTTCCTCGACGGCTTCGCCGCACGCGCCCTCCACGCCTATTCCAACCTCGGCAAAGAACTCGACTCGCTCTGCGACCTCGTCACCTTCGGAGTGGCGCCGGCAATGATAATGCTCAATCTTTTTCAGGAAAATCCTGCCACCGCCACCATTTCCTGGGCAGCCCTGCTTATTCCCGTGGCGGGGGCTGTAAGGCTCGCGCGTTTCAACATAGACACACGGCAGGCCACCACGTTCATCGGACTCCCCATTCCGGCAAACGCCATTTTCTGGATAGGGTATGCCTCCCTCTACGCCTCCGACGGCGTTTCATTTCTCGGCGAATGGTACTGGTTCCTTCCTATCCTCCTCGTGGAATGCTGGCTAATGAACTCACCTCTACGCATCTTCTCGTTGAAATTCAAGAACCTTAAGCTGAAGGAAAACATGGCGCGCTACCTGCTGATTGCAGCTACCGCCGTCTGCTGCTTCACTTTGGGTGTCGGAGGTCTCCTTTGGCTGATTGTATTCTACGTGCTCCTTTCAGTCACTCTAAAAAACTGATTTCGGTCACTCTAAAAAAATGACCCTCTCACAGGCATCGGACGATGCATTTTGAACTTACATTACAAATATGGCTATAGCGTTAATAATCATACTCATCATTTTCCTTTGCTGGCCCACCATAATGAAATGGGTCGGACGGTTTATGGCTAACCGTGCGGAAGACTATTTCAGAAAAGCCACGGGCATGCCCCCGCGCCCGGGGTCGAGGGAGGCCAAGCGGCAGGAGAAAACCCGCGCAACCGATTCCGGCGAACCGCGCTCACGCCGATCGCAAAGGGATTCCCGCAACCGTCGCGAGCAATATTACCGCACCGACAGCGGTCCGATAATCCCCAAGGAATATGCCGAAGACGTGGAATTCACCGAAACTATAGACTATTCAGAAACCACTATAGCCGGCGAAGACACACGCCGCTCCGCCACCTCCTATCATGAAAGTCAGGTGAGCGACGTGGAATGGGAAGAAGTGAAAACCTCCAAAGGGAAAAAGAGTTAAGTAATGGGCAAGACACTATTCATAAGCGACCTCGACGGCACCCTGCTCGGCAAGGATTCACGCCTTTCGCCCGCTTCTGTAGATATGCTCAACCGTGCCATATCGAGAGGCACGCTTTTCAGCGTGGCCACCGCGCGCACCCCGTCTACGGTATCTTTCCTTCTGAAAGACGTGAAAGCGTCGCTCCCGTTCATAGTTATGACCGGGGCTGCCGTATGGAATCCCTCTACAGGTCTTTACACCCACACCGTAACGATGCCGCCTCCACTTGCCGCCGACATCCTTGCCACGATAAAGCGACACCGCCTACCGGCGTTCGTCTATATCCTGCGTGGAGGCGTAATCCACATCTACCATTACGGCCCTCTTTCCGACATAGAGCGTAAGTTTATCGCCGAACGCGACGACTCCCCCTTCAAACGCTTCCACATACCCGAAAGCGGCTACTCGGAAATGCCTGCGGTGCTGGAAGATGTGGTGCTCTTCTACGCCATGCAGCCCACGGCACATGTAGAGGCCACCTACCACGACATAAAGCTTATAGAGGGTTGCAACCCCGTCTTCTATCACGATATGTTCGGTCTCGAAACAGGCATTATGGAGATTTTCTCCGGAAAGGCATCGAAGGCGAACGCCCTGCGATGGCTGAAGGGGCATACGGGAGCTGAAAAAACCGTTGCATTCGGCGACAACATCAACGACATCCCCATGCTTCGCGAAGCTGACGTAGCGGTGGCGGTAGAGAACGCCGTGGATGAAGTGAAAGAGGTGGCCGACATTGTCATCGGCCCCAACACCTCCGACTCCGTAGCCCGGTTTATCCTCGACAATGCTTAATTCAATGCATAATTTAATCTAATGCACAATGCATAATGCATAATTCATAATCTAAACGACTAATGACTAATAACTAACGACTAATGACTAATTATGCATTATGAATTAAACCTATGGGAATCTACGAACGACAACGCACCGGCAAACTGATTTTCCTCGCAATCTCCGCGTTGGCTATCATCATGTTCCTGCTCGTAAGCAACAGCCTCGTCAAGGAGCTCGCGCAGCAGGAAAGGGAACGTATGGACATTTGGGCGAGCGCAACCGAACGTCTTGCCAAAGCCAATGTCGATTCCGACTTCGAATTCCTCCTTGCCATCATCAGCCAAAACAATTCGATTCCCGTGCTCGTGGCCGATTCCGCCTACAACATCCTCGACTTCCGCAATTTCCGTCTCCCCGACAAACAGGAGCCGGAGATACAGACGTTTGAAGAGCTTTCCCAAAGGAACAAAGACTATCTCACGGAGCGTCTGAAAAAAGCCGGCAACGGACGCCCGCTTAAAGAACTTGCAGAATCCGACCCACATTTCATCCGCGTGGAGATATACGTCAACGCCTTCCAGTATATCTATTATGAAGACTCCATACTGCTGAAACGCCTGAGCATGTACCCCTACATCCAGCTCGGGGTGATGGTGGTGCTCGCTTTCATCATATATTTCGCCGTAATCTACACAAAAAATGCGGAGCAAAACCGCCTTTGGGCGGGTCTCTCGAAAGAGACCGCCCACCAGCTCGGCACCCCCATATCCTCCCTCATGGCGTGGAACGAATATCTGAAAGCCCTCGGCACCGGTCCCGAAGTGACCGACGAAATCGACAAAGACGTAAAACGCCTGTCGGTGATTGCCGACAGGTTCTCCAAAATCGGTTCGCGCCCTGAGCTGCAGCTCGAATATCTCAACGAGACCGTAGAGCGTGCCGTGCAATATATGAAAAGCAGGATTTCATCGAAAGTGGCTTTAAGCCTCCGGCTATCGCCCGACGACCACGGCGTGCTCATCTCCGACCCACTCTTTGAATGGGTGATGGAAAACCTCGTAAAAAATGCCGTCGATGCCATGGGCGGCGAAGGCTCCATCACCATAACCACCGGCATGGAGAAAGGGAAAGTATGGATAGAAGTGGCCGACACCGGCAAAGGCATAGCACGCAAGAACTTCAAAAACGTGTTCTCCCCCGGCTTCACCACAAAAAAACGCGGCTGGGGACTCGGCCTCACCCTCGTGAAAAGGATAATCGAAGACTACCACGGCGGCAAGATTTATGTAAAAGACTCCGAAATCGGCAAAGGCACCACCTTCCGCATCGACCTCCCCTCCGCCTGATTCCCTCCCGGCCTAACCCTATTCCTCCCATTGGCGCCGCCTCGTGCAATGCTATTGGCAAGGTGTCGCACGCAAAGTCGCAAAGTTCGCAAAGGGAATTATTTTTAACCAACAAATTAGCTACTGAGAGAACTGTCTTTTCTCCTGTGCTCTTATCAATAAAAATTCTACTGTTTCCCCCATGCTCCTGTCAATAAAATGACAGGAGAACAGGAGAAACAGGAAATCATGAATTCCTTAGTGAAAAAACTTTGCGTGCTCCGTGCCTCAGCGTGAGTTTCCATCCCACATTTCTTTCACCTTTTTTCTCTGGCACACCCCCTCACTTGACATCACCAGAACATCAAAATTCCGGCATAGAAATTGAAAAAATCCCTCAATGAGGGACGATTTCAAGCAAAAACGTCACTCATTGAGGGATTATTTGGTATATCTTATAAAACAACCTCGCATCCTGCCTCTTTTCCTGTTCGGGATGACGTATTGAGCGCGAGGAGACGGATGCTGCGTTAAAAAGCGGTTTAAACGCTTAATTATAACGCCATATTTGCATATTTCCGTGGCTTTTGTTACTTTTGCACTTCAGAACGCATTCTATTAGACAGCATCATATCGATATGAATATCTCTTACAAGTGGCTTAAACGCTACATTGATTTCAACCTTTCACCCAAAGAGCTTACCGCCGCGCTCACTTCACTCGGTCTTGAGTGCGACCAGGTGGAAGAGGTGGAAAGCATCAAAGGAGGCCTCCGCGGCCTCATAATCGGGAAAGTGCTTACATGCGACCCCCATCCCAATTCCGACCATCTTCACATCACCACCGTTGACCTCGGCGCTGGTGAGCCCCAGACCATCGTCTGCGGAGCCCCCAACGTGGCGGCAGGGCAGACCGTGGTCGTAGCCACCTTAGGCACCGTGCTCTATGACGGCGACAAGGAATTCCAAATCAAGAAATCGAAGATAAGGGGCGTGGAATCAAACGGTATGATCTGCGCCGAAGACGAAATAGGCATCGGCGAAAGCCACGACGGAATCATGGTGCTCCCTGACTCCGTAGCGGCAGGAACCCCCGCCGCACAATATTTCAACGTCGAGAGCGACTATTGCCTCGAAGTGGAACTGACCCCCAACCGTGTTGACGCGGCAAGCCACTACGGCGTGGCACGCGACCTCAAAGCCCTCTTCACGAGAGAGAACTTCGAGAAAACCGGCAAAGAAGAAATACCGGCAATCGCCCTCCCCTCGGTGGAAACGTTCGCTCCCGACCGCAACGACGGGGCAGTGACCATTTCCGTGGACGACACACAGGGATGCCCACGCTATTCCGGAGTGACCATCCGCAACGTAGAAGTGAAGGAATCGCCGGAATGGCTCCGCAACCTCCTCCTTGCCATCGGGCAGCGCCCCATCAACAACATAGTGGATATCACCAACTTCATACTCAACGGCATCGGTCAACCGCTCCATTGCTTCGACCTGGCCAAAGTGAAGGGTGAAAGAATCGTGGTGCGCACATGCCCCGAAGGGACTAAATTCACCACCCTCGACGGTGTGGAACGCACGCTCGACGCCCGCGACCTCATGATATGCAACGCCGAGGAGCCGATGTGCATAGCAGGAGTGTTCGGCGGACTCGATTCCGGAGTGACAATGCAGACGAAAGACGTCTTCATCGAGAGCGCCTACTTCAATCCCACCCGCGTGCGCCGCACGGCACGCCGCCACGGACTGAGCACCGACGCTTCCTTCCGCTATGAGCGAGGCACCGACCCCAACATCACCGTCTATGCCGCCAAACTCGCCGCCTGCCTTATAAAGGAACTTGCGGGAGGTGAAATATGCGGAGGCATCGACGACGTTTACCCCTCGCCGGTGGAAGACGCCCGGATGGATTTCTCGCTTGATTATTGCAAGTCGCTTATCGGCAAGGAAATCCCCCGCCAGCTCGTCATCGCAATTCTGAAATCGCTTGAGATAAAGGTGGAGGAAGACTCCGCCAACACCGATATACTACACCTTTCCGTACCCACATACCGTGTGGATGTCACCCGTCCCTGCGACGTGGTGGAAGAGATTCTCCGCGTCTATGGCTACAACAACGTGGAATTCGGCACGGAGATGCATGCCAACCTCTCGCAGCGTGGCGACACCGACCTCAGCTACGACATGCAGCAGCGTGTAAGCGACCGCCTCACGGGTGAAGGTTTTATGGAAATCCTCAACAACTCCCTTTCGGCGGCTTCATATTACGAGAACTCGGAGCAGTTGCCAATATCGCGTTGCGTGAAGGTGATGAACCCCCTGAGCGGCGACCTCTCCGTGATGCGCCAGACGCTCCTCTTCGGGGGACTCGAAAGCATCGCGCACAACATCAACCGCAAGGCGGAAAACCTCCGTTTCTATGAATTCGGCAACGTCTATCACCGCGACGCCGACAAGGAGAGCACGGAAGAGAAGCCCCTCGCGCCGTTCCACGAAAGCATGGAACTCGCCCTCTGGCTCACCGGCGACATCATCCTTCCTTCATGGAACCGCAAGGCCGTCGAGGCCTCGGCTTTCGACATGAGAGGCATCATCGACAACATTTTCCGCGTGCTCGGTCTTCCGGCAGCCGCCGTAGCCTACACCCAGGACTCCGATGAATTCTTCTCGGCACGCCTCAACATAGCTTCCCGTTCAGGGAAGCGCATAGGCGAACTCGGCATCCTGCGCCATGAGCTCCTGAAACGCTTCGACATTGACCGCGAGGTGATTTATGCAGCAATCGACTGGGACACACTCTTCAAACTCGTAGCGAAGCATCAGGTGACTTACGCGCCGTTGCCCAAGACGCAACCCGTCCACCGCGACCTCGCGCTCCTCATCGACAACGGAGTGACGTTCGCCCAGATTGCCGACACCGTACGCAAGGCAGAGCGCAAGCTTCTTAAAGACGTAACGCTTTTCGACGTGTACGAAGGTAAGAATCTTCCCGCCGGGAAGAAATCGTATGGCATAGCCATGACCCTACAAGACGACGAAAAGACTCTCAACGACCGCCAGATCGACGCCGTGATGCAGAAAATAATCAAGGCACTCGAACAGACCGGCGCACAACTCAGATAAAAATATAACAAACCAATAATTGCCAATTTCTATACAATGGGAAGAGCATTCGAATACCGCAAAGCAAGAAAACTGAAACGCTGGGGCAACATGAGCCGCACGTTCACCCGCATCGGCAAGGAAATTACAATCGCCGCCAAGGCGGGAGGCCCTGACCCCGATATGAACCCGCGTCTGCGCGTGCTCATGCAGAACGCAAAGGCAGCCAATATGCCTAAAGACACCGTGGAGCGCGCCATCAAGAAAGCCACCGACAAGGATGCCGGCGACTACAAGGAGATTGTATATGAAGGATACGGCCCCCACGGAATCGCAATCGTAGTGGAGACCGCCACCGACAACAACCAGCGCACCGTGGCAAACGTACGTTCATATTTCAACAAACACGGCGGCTCGCTCGGCACCCAGGGTTCGCTCTCGTTCCTTTTCGACCATAAGAGCGTGTTCCACGTAAAACCGAACGCCGACACTTCGCTCGAAGATTTCGAACTCAACCTCATGGACTTCGAGGCCGAACTTGAAGCGGAAGAGGAAGAATGGCTCATCTACGGAGCTTTCGACCAGTTTGCCAACCTCCAGAAATTCCTTGAGGAAAGCGGACTTGAAATCATCTCGGCAGAGTTCGAGCGCATCCCCACCGATTATAAGGAGGTGACACCCGAACAGCGTGAGGCTATCGAAAAGCTCCTCGAAAAATTCGAGGACGACGAAGACGTGCAGAACGTGTTCCACAATATGAAGGAGGAAGAATAATCCACAACCGTTTCAAAAACATATTGCCGCGCCTCCGGGTAATTCCGGCGGCGCGGCCCGCTTTTATAACCTGACACCATGACCGCAACGGCACAACGACATGCGAGGGTTGACGTGGCAGACGTACTCCGGGGATTCGCGGTACTCGCCATCATCCTTCTCCACGCCATCGAGCATTTCAACTTCTATCAATTCCCCGACACTTCGGGAGATTCCGCTTGGCTCCGTTTTTCCGACAAAGCCATCTGGGACGGCCTTTTCTTTATGTTCGGAGGGAAAGCATACGCAATTTTCGCGCTCCTTTTCGGATTCAGCTTTTTCATTCAGCATGACAACCAGCGCATGCGCGGCAACGACTTCCGGCTTCGTTTCTGCTGGCGGCTTGTATTGCTTTTCTTAATAGGACAAGTCAACGCCGCTTTCTTCACCGGCGAAGTGCTCGTGCTCTATTCGCTCGTTGGGTTCGTACTCGTGCTCACATGCCGCCTTTCCACAAGAAACGTGCTCGCACTTTCGGCTATATGCCTGCTCCAACCTGTATGCATCTATCAGATTGTGCGTGCATGCCTCGACCCTGCTTATACCATTCCCGACATAGACGACGGACCTTTCTGGGCCGCAACATTCGCGGTGCAAGACGGAGGCACGTTCTGGGAAACGGTAAAAACGAATCTTTGGGAAGGGCAGCTTGCATCGCTCGCCTGGGCATGGGAACACGGCCGGGTGCTCCAGACCGCCGGACTTTTCATGGCGGGAATGGTGATCGGGCGCAACGGATGGTTCCTGCGCAAGAACCTCCATATCTGGCACCGTGTGCTCGCCGCAGCCATCATCCTCTTTTTCCCGCTCTACGGACTCAACAACATGGTTGGCGGTTTCATAGAGAATCCCAACATACTCGTCCCTTTGAAAATCATCCTGTCGTCGCTTGCCAATGTCTGCTTTATGGCTATGCTTGTAAGCGGCGTGATTTTCGGCTATTATTGCACCACGCGCTTCAGCCGTACCCTTTCGCTGCTGATACCCTACGGAAGGATGAGCATGACCAACTACGTGACGCAGGGAATCATCGGTTCGTTCATATACTACAACTGGGGGCTCCACCTGCAGATGGGCATCACCGGAAGCGAACTTATAGGCATAGCCATCTTCCTCGTGCAATATATGCTTTGCCACATCTGGGTGAACCATCACAACCACGGCCCGCTCGAATATCTCTGGAAGAAAGCCACGTGGATAGAATTCCCCTTCTCTTCCCGCAAATCATAGCCCATAAATTATAAGACCAAAGCCCCTTAGTTGTTTTTTAGACCAGAGTCCCATAGATCCAGAGGAACAGGATTTTATCCTATATATTCTGGCTCTATGGGACTTTGGTCTATAATTCTCTGGCTCTATGGAACTCTGGTCTAAAAATTGACCTATGGCTCTATGGCGCTCTGGTCTAAAACTTATAGGACAGGTTGACGAGAACAGGCAAACGTCCCCAGTCTTTCATATACTGGTATTTGAATTCCAACCCTGCGGCAAAGTTACGACTGAACTCATATTCGCCGCCGATACCTACGTTGAATACAAAACGGCTCAGATTCTCGCTGATACCCTCATAGCCGAAGTGCAGATTGCCGTAGCCTAAACCTGCCAAGGGATAAAGATAGAACGAACCGGCCACGGGAATCATGAAATTAATATTGGCAGTGGCGGTAAAAGTGCTCCAATTCTTGTCTTCAAATCCGCCGTTGAGGTCAACAGCAAGACGGATAAGGTCGGTGGCTGAATATTGGATTCTGCCGCCAAGCACGAAATTGGTGACCGAATTACCTTTTTCAATGCATGGTGCCACACCGATATTGGCACCGATGCCGAACTGTCCGGCGTGCTGGGCGAAGGCAGTGACGCTGCATACAAGAGCGACAGCCAAAGTGAGGATAAATTTCTTCATAATTTATAATTTGATTGATTACACCTTTTTTAACACAACAGACCTTATAATGGTTTTATCATGCAAAACGAATAGGATGTTTTTTCAAGTCAATCTTCGACACCTTCTTTCGCCCGGATGCAATTTTACCGCAAGAAGAAACGTTTTTCATAAAACGGGAAATGCATACGCTTGTTTAGAAGTACTTCCCCACAAAAACAACAGACAATCATGAGCGATAGAATATTACTGTGCCTATGCCATCTCAGCGGACGCGAGAAAGATTTCATCGACCAGGCGTTTGCCGACAACTGGGTGGTGCCCCTCGGACCCAACGTAAACGGTTTCGAGGAAGACCTTGAAGATTTCTTTATCCAAGACAAAGACATCCGCATTCCGGAAGGAGAGAAGGCAGCATTTGAAAAGAAGCGTATAGTAGCCCTCTCATCGGGAACGGCGGCAATCCACCTCGGGCTTATAGCCCTCGGCGTAGGTCCTGGCGACGAAGTGATGGTGCAAAGTTTCACCTTCAGCGCATCGGCCAATCCTGTGACCTATCTGGGAGCAACCCCGGTGTTCGTTGACTCCGAACCCTCCACCTGGGATATCGACCCCGACCTTCTCGACAAGGCGATAGCCGACCGTATCGAGAAAACGGGCAAAAAACCCAAAGCCATAATACCGGTGTATCTATACGGCATGCCGGCTAGAATCAAGGAAATTTTCGAAGTGGCGCGCAAATGGGACATCCCCGTGCTCGAAGATGCTGCGGAGGCGTTCGGAAGCCTTTACGACGGACGCCCGTGCGGCACTTTCGGAAAATACGGGGCACTCTCGTTCAACGGCAACAAAATGATTACCACTTCCGGAGGGGGTGCCCTTATCTGTCCTGACGAAGCAGCCGCCAAACTCGTGACAAGCTACGCGACACAGTCGCGCGAACCGTTCCCGTGGTATCAGCATGAACGCGTCGGATTCAACTATCGACTGAGCAACATCTGCGCCGGAATTGGACGCGGACAGATGACAATAGCACACGAGCATATCGCCCACCACCGCCACGTGCAGCAACTCTATCGCGAACTCCTCGCAGATGTGAAAGGCATCGAGCTCCACGACAACCCCACACCTGAATCAGACAGCAACTTCTGGCTATGCGCCATAACGTTCGCCCCGGATTTGAAAGTGAAAGGCGACGACGGGTGCGGACGTCCCGAAGCCATGCGCCGTCATCTCGATTCAAGGAACATCGAAAGCCGGCACCTATGGAAACCTATGCATCTCCAGCCCTTCTTCGCCAACTGCCCGGCCTACGTCAACGGCGTGAGCGAAGACCTCTTCAGCCGCGGGCTGTGCCTTCCGGCGGGTCCATACGTGGGCGAGCCGGAGGTGCGCCGCGTGGTCGATGCCATCAAAGAATGCATCGTCTGACCCACCGTATTTTCCAACCGTTTCACCTACATGCAGACCGCTTCCCTCCGGGGAGAGCGGTCTGTTTTTGTTTTTGTCTATAAAAAGAAGCCCGAAAACTTTGCTTTATCGGCAAATTATGATAATTTTGCATACGATTACGCGAGACGTGCCACCAAGAGCGCGTCCCGCATTGTGTCATTTAAAATGTAAACCCAAGAAAACAAACTAAATAACTAATAATAAATTTTCATTAAATCAAAAACTGCTATGTGGTTATCAAGCTCATCCGTAGGACGTAAGTTCGTCATGGCCATCACCGGCGCATGCCTCGTCCTATTCGTCACATTCCACTGTTTGATGAACGCCATAGCCATCTGCTGGCCAGCCGCCTACAATTCGGTTTGCGAATTCCTGGGCGCCAACTGGTATGCGCTCATCGCGTCGGCAGGTCTGGCTCTGCTCTTCATCATCCACATCATTTACGCGGTAATGCTCACGCTGCAGAACCGTAAGGCCCGCGGCACGGTACGCTACGAGATTTCAAAGCGTCCGAAGACGGTTGAATGGTCGAGCCAGAACATGCTCGTTCTCGGCATCGTCATCCTTGCCTTCCTCGTGGTCCACCTCATTCAGTTCTGGGCAAAGATGCAGCTCCAGGAAATCCGCGGCGTCCACGACGTTCTGCCCCCTGCGGCCGGCACACTCTTCATACAGGAGGCATTCTCCCTCGTATGGACCCCGATTGTATATATCATCGGCTTTATCGCCCTCTGGTTCCACTTCAACCACGGTTTCTGGTCTATGTTCCAGTCAATCGGTTGGGACAACCAGGTGTGGATCGCACGCCTCAAGAAGATTGCCTGCTGGTGGAGCTCAATCGTAGTGCTCCTCTTCATCGCCCAGGCTATCGTCTTCACCGTGAAAGCACACGATAACTACTACAAGACTAACGAAGTGCTCCGTTCTCAATATAAGGAGATGATTGTGCCGATGTTCGAGAAAGACTTCGGTCCTGACGCAGCACGCGCAATCACAGCCGCTCCCTTCGACCAGATGAAGCAGATGGTGGAAGGCACGCTCCAGCAGATGGAGGCTCCCCAGGCACAGTCTTACTTCCAGAACGACCCCGAGTTCCCCTCGCGTCTCGAAACCCTCAAACGCGCATCCGCTTTCATCAATTATCTTGACGTGGACGCAGAGGAAGAGGCAGAGACCCCGGTAGCTCCCGAAGCAGCAGCAAATCCCCAACCTCAGAACTAAATAGCGATATGGAAAATACAACAGAAAAAATCAAAGTAATGAATCCGGCCGATTCCAAAATCCCGGAGGGTCCTGTCGCTGAGAAATGGACCAACTACAAGGCTCACCAGAAACTCGTGAACCCCGCCAACAAGCGTCGCCTCGACGTAATCGTAGTCGGCACGGGTCTCGCCGGCGCCTCCGCAGCGTCCACGCTCGCAGAGATGGGCTTCAACGTACTTAACTTCTGCATCCAGGACAGCCCCCGCCGCGCACACTCCATCGCGGCTCAGGGAGGTATCAATGCAGCCAAGAACTATCAGAACGACGGCGACTCCGTTTATCGCCTCTTCTACGACACTGTTAAGGGCGGCGACTACCGCGCACGCGAAGCCAACGTATATCGTCTTGCTGAGGTTTCAAACAATATCATCGACCAGTGTGTGGCACAGGGTGTGCCTTTCGCACGCGAATACGGCGGTCTTCTCGCCAACCGTTCTTTCGGCGGCGCACAGGTCAGCCGTACGTTCTACGCAAAGGGACAGACAGGCCAGCAGCTCCTTCTCGGCGCTTACTCCTCGCTCAACCGCCAGATCCAGCTCGGCAAGGTGAAGAGCTACAACCGCTATGAGATGCACGACGTGGTGCTCATCAAAGACAAGGACGGTGTGGAACGCGCACGCGGCATCATCGCCAAAAACCTTGTGACAGGTGAGTTCGAACGTTTCGCAGCACATGCAGTGGTTATCGCCACCGGTGGCTACGGCAACACATATTTCCTCTCTACCAATGCTATGGGTTGCAACTGTTCGGCAGCCATGGCATGCTACCGCAAGGGAGCATATTTCGCAAACCCCGCCTACGTGCAGATTCACCCCACATGTATCCCCGTTCACGGCGACAAGCAGTCTAAGCTTACTCTTATGTCGGAGTCTCTCCGCAACGATGGCCGCATCTGGGTGCCCAAGAAACTTGAAGACGCAGTTAAGCTCCAGAAGGGTCAGATAAAGGGTAGCGACATTCCAGAGGAAGACCGTGATTACTATCTCGAACGCCGTTACCCGGCATTCGGTAACCTCGTGCCCCGTGACGTGGCTTCACGCGCAGCCAAAGAGCGTTGCGACGCAGGTTTCGGAGTCAACAACACCGGCCTTGCCGTGTTCCTCGACTTCTCCGAGGCCATCAACCGTCTCGGCATCGACGTGGTTCGCCAGCGTTACGGCAACCTCTTCGACATGTATGAGGAAATCACCGACGTCAATCCAGGCGAATTCGCACGCGAAGAGAACGGCGTGAACTACTACAACCCGATGATGATTTTCCCCGCCATCCACTACACCATGGGCGGCATCTGGGTTGACTACGAGCTCCAGACCTCTATCAAGGGTCTCTTCGCAATAGGCGAGTGCAACTTCTCCGACCACGGTGCAAACCGCCTCGGTGCTTCCGCACTCATGCAGGGTCTTGCCGACGGTTATTTCGTGCTTCCCTACACTATCCAGAACTATTTGAGCGACCAGATTACGGTGCCCCACTTCTCTACAGACACTCCCGAATTCGATGCCGCCGAAGCCAAGTGCAAGGAAGCTATGGACAAGCTCATGGCTATCAAGGGCAAGCGCTCCGTCGATTCCATCCACAAGGAACTCGGCCACATCATGTGGGAATACGTTGGTATGGCTCGCAACAAAGAGGGTCTGGAGACAGCTCTCGAGAAGCTCAAGGAACTCCGCAAGACTTTCGAGTCAGACCTCTTCATCCCCGGCACCCAAGAGGGCATGAACATAGAGCTTGACAAGGCTTTCCGTCTCAACGACTTCATCACAATGGGCGAACTCATAGCTTACGACGCACTCAACCGCAACGAAAGCTGCGGCGGACACTTCCGCACCGAATATCAGACGGAGGAAGGCGAAGCCAAACGTGACGACGCCGACTACTTCTACGTGAGCTGCTGGGACTACCAGGGTTCTGACAACAAGGCTCCCGAGCTTATCAAAGAACCGCTCCACTACGAGGCCATCAAGGTTCAGACACGTAACTATAAGTCATAAACCGGGCAGTGTGAACCACATTCCCCAAAACTGTTAGAAATTTCAATTATGGAAGAAAATATAATGAAAGTCAACCTCAAGGTTTGGCGTCAGGAGAATGCCAAAGCACAGGGCCGGTTTGAGACATACACAGATGTCGAGACCACTCCCGACACCTCGTTCCTTGAGACCCTCGACATTCTCAACGAGCGCCTTGTCGAAGAGGGCAAAGAACCAATCGTGTTCGACCATGACTGCCGCGAGGGTATCTGCGGTATGTGCTCGCTCTATATCAACGGACATCCCCATGGCCCCGCCACCGGTGCCACAACCTGCCAGCTTTACATGCGTCGTTTCCAGAACGGAGAGACAATCACCGTGGAGCCTTGGCGTTCGGCTGCGTTCCCTGTGATTAAGGACCTCATGGTTGACCGCAACGCGTTCGACAAAATCCAGCAGGCAGGCGGCTACGTAAGCTTCAACTGCGGCGGCGCACAGGATGCCAACGACCTTCCCATCTCGAAGGTAAAGGCCGACGCCGCTATGGACTCCGCAAGCTGCATAGGCTGCGGCGCATGTGTGGCAGCCTGCAAGAACGGTTCCGCCATGCTTTTCGTGTCGGCCAAAGTCAGCCAGTTCGCCCTCCTTCCCCAAGGTGAGGTTGAGAAAGACCGTCGCGTCCGCGCCATGGTAGCCAAGATGGACGAACTCGGCTTCGGCAACTGCACCAACACCGGTGCCTGCGAAGCTGAATGCCCCAAGAACATCAAGCTCGAAAACATCGGCCGCATGAACCGCCAGTTCATCGCCGCCAAATGCAAGGAATAATCCGATTCTTAAACTGTAAAAAAACGGCACCGGCCATCAGGTCGGTGCCGTTTTTTATAGTTTAGGGTTTAAAGTTCAGAGTTTAATGTGGAGAGTGGTTTAAAGTTTAGGGTTTAGGGGTTTAGGGGTTTAAGGTTTAGATAATACCAATGCTTTGATTATGAATTATGAATTATGAATTATGCATTATAATTCTAACGCCGGATGCGGATGAAGTAATAATCTCCATGGAGGCTTCAGAGGTATTCACAAGATAGTTTGTGCCTTGGGAATTCGCTTTGAGGAGTGGCAGGTCATCATAATGGTCGGTTACTACCATGGCAAGTTTGCCTCCCGTTTGGTCTTCCAATGTTCGGATTTTTTCAAGTTTACCAACTCCACGGTTTTCCACATATTCACTTTCATATTCGGGAGCATTTGGCGTGGCGTGGCAAACGTCAAAACCAAGTCTTTCCGCCAATATCAGGCAATAAGATTCGGGCGATGCTGTTGATAACACAGTAAGATACCCATCCCTCTTGAAACGATTCAAAAGGTCAATTACATTCCGATTCAATCCGGACATTAAAGTATCGGTAAAAGCCTTATTATCTTCCTCCGACAAAATCCCTTCGAACATCCGGCAGTTGAAGTATTTCATCGTTTTGTGAGATTCAATACCTGCTTTGCTTAACGCAAACCTCCACACTACCATAAAAGACTTCAAATACATTCCCCTTTTGAACAGTGTGGAAGCCCCCCACAAAAGATACTTTCTGAATGTAGCACCGCGATAGAGAGTGCCGTCAAGGTCGAATACGGCTATCTTACGTGAATTCATCCCTTCCTCATTTTCAGTGTTTATGCATCTATCGCCCATGGGAAACGTATCAATGTCCGGTTGTTATACAAAGAAAAATCTGGCGTAATCAAAGGAGACTTAGTGGTAACGGTTATCACAGCGATTTTCAACTCAGCCGAAGGGAGGACACGTTTCACGGCATCCGCTACTTGCCACATTGTCTTGCCGGAATCAACGGCATCGTCAACGATAAGGACGGTTTCAGGGCTTTCTTTACCTAATTGTGTCGCCACCTCTTCCGGAAATTCGAATAAATCGGAGGGCATCTTTCCGTCATCGAAAGCCGACAGAATACGTGACTCTAAAATCCTAAGCCAATTCTGCAAGAAACGAGGCAAACGCCTGACAATATTTTTCACCAATCCGGTTTTACGTCCGGTGGAAGGCCGCTGCAGGCACACGTCCAAAAAAAGGGCATCTGGGAAACATGGAGCCATCTCCTGTGCCACAATCCATCCCCCCGTGCGGATTCCAATGATGCAATCAGGCACCACGCCGCCATTCCGGCACGATTCCGCCAGCTTCAGGCAAGCATCCCGAAACCCTCTCTCCGACAACGTCACAACCTTCATAACTCAATAACGCCATCTCTCGTATCTTAGTGTAACCATACACTATTCAATATTCAATGCAAACTGCACTATCTCATACTAGTTAACGGGCGAGGGAGCCGGAGGGAGTGGGATCAATGATTATTACCGGGCCTTGCTTGCCGAAGGGGCCTTGCAATTCTCCGAAGAGAGGAGTGAGAGTATTGACGGCATTGCTTCGCGCCTGCCGCACGTAACCGCGATTGTAGATGCGACGCACTATGCGGTTCTGCCAACGGGCTTTAAGCCGGTTTTCCTCGGCCGTGGTGAGCACGCGTCCGAAAATGGGGCGGCGACCGTCCCAGGAATCGAGAATTTCATACGCTCCCGGGCTGGCATTTTCAAGCACCTCCACTTTCTCCGGAGGAAGATAGACTATCGTTGTATCGCCGCGTTCCTCTATTTTCAAGCTGTCAAGGTCAAAGCGTATGTGCCCCGACACTTTCTGCCGAGCCACAATCCATTTCCCGTTGATGGAATCCTTTATAGGCACCTCCTCATTGATATCCACAGTGCATAGGTCAACCATCTGTTTTATTGACTTTATACGGGCCGCGCGCGTCTTGTAATCAGGCGCAGGCTTCGCCTCGCTCAGATACCAGATAAATCCACCTATCAGTATGACGGCCATCACCGCCACCATTATCTTTATCCATTTCATAATTGTCGGACTGAATTTAAGGGTTTAAAGTTTAAGGTTTAAAGTCATTAAAGTTCTTAGAGTAATTAGAGTCCTTAAAGTCCTTAAGGACCTTAATGACCTTAATGACTTTAATGACTTTAAAGACCAAAGACTCCTGACTAACGACTAATGACTAACGACCAAAGACTAAGTCACTTACGGATTCCCACTTGAGCCTCATAGCCCCAGTTTTCAAGCAGTTGCGTGAACCAAGCTATAGCTTTTGCCTCAGCCGACGCTTTCAAGGCATCGGAAGACGATTGGTCTTTAGAAAGCTCCATCCTCACCTCGCGCGCCATCTGAGCCTTCAGGCGGGCACGCTCCTCGGGAGTAATCGATGACCTCAAGCCTGTGACACGATAATGCTCCTCATGCAGCTGCGGCTCGCGCCCGTCAACCATAACTTTAACCGGAGGAAGAAGCACACGGGCAGTGGCGCTCTCACGGTCTATCTCGATATCGTCGGGGCTAAGTTCCGACAGGTCGATATAGGCGGTAAGATACGTGTCGTAAGAATAGACGCCGATACGTTTACCCACTTTTACCGCATCGAGCATAGCCTCCGCCTTACCCATTATTCCATGCGCCTCCCCCACGGCAGGATCGGAAATCATGCCGACTTTACCTACAGTCATGCGCGCCAGTTCAAGACGGCTCACACTTTGAAGACGGGAATAGACATCGACCGGTTCCTCCTTATGCCCGCATGCCGCCATAATAAAAAGGAGGGCAGCGGCAACCACATATTTCGTTAAATAATTCCTCATATCTTATTAACGACAGAAGCGAGGAATTTACACTAACAAACGTGAAAATAGGGTTAAAAAAAATGAAACCATACTTGCCTAACCTTATTTACCACAGCACAAAAGAGAGAAAGGGAAACATGAACCAACTCCGTTTGCCCGGCGTTTATACGACAGATATCCCCGACCGGATATCACAGCCAGTGAATCAATAAACCAGACCCCAACCTTTAATCTCCACAGTTATGAAAGACATAAAACGTCTAATAGACAAAACATGGAAGCTGACCCTCGTGCCGCTGACGGGTCTATTTATGCTTCTTGCCGCAAGTTGCGCTCCGGGATATTACACCTACTCCTCGCCCGATACAGGCTATTTCTCGTATGAGGCACCACATCACCACGGACATTATTACCACGGCAAGAAACATAAAAAAGAATTCAAAAAATATAAGAAACATTACAAGAAACACCACAAACATCATCACGACGACTGAACTTCTGCACACCGGTGCAAAAAGAATCATGATTCGTTATCTTGCGGTGCATCCTGAGGGTTCGGTTGCGGTTTCTTTTTACGCCTTCTTGACGGTTTTTTCTTCTTCGCGGGCTCATCGCCCGTTTTCTCACCGCCCCCATCAACCGCCGACGTCTCCGGGGCGGCCAATTCAGGCACGCCGAGGGAATCCGCAATAAGTTCCGCTGCATAATCCGATGCCACACTGTTGCCGAGACGGCGCCGCATGGTCTTATATCCCGACACCTGCCATTCCCTGCGCGGAGAATTCTGCAGCAACGGAGAAAGTTCGCGCGCCACGGCGGCAGGCGTGCATAGATGCAACAAAAGTTCCGGCACCACGCTGTTCCCGACTATGAGATTGGGCAACGACACGTATTTCACCTTCAACAACTTCTCCATAAGTTTATACGTAATCCGGCTACCGTTGCCACGATAACACACCACCTGCGGGGTGCCTATCAGGGCGGTTTCGAGCGTAGCGGTTCCGGACGTTACGATAGCAGCTTTCGAATATTTCAGAAGCGTCGGCGTCGCTCCGAACACAACTTGCAAACCGGGATCCTGGGCTATCTCACGATAATACCTCTCAGGCACCGCAGGCGCTGCCGCCACAACATATTGGAAATCGGGGAAACGGCGTGCGGCCGCAATCATCAAGGGAAGGTTGTTGCGAATCTCCCCCTTGCGCGAACCCGGGAGAAGGGCTATGATAGGTTTGTCGGGTTCGGCAAAACCCTGTCTATCCACAAAATGACGGCGAGGCGGAAGATGCCCCAAAGCATAGTCCATTTCCTGCACCGAAGGGTTGCCCACATACTTCACCGTATAGTTATGCTTCTGATAGAAAGGCACCTCAAACGGCAGAATCGAATAAAGGTTATCTACGTATTTTTTGATTTTCTTTACCCTGTATTCCTTCCATGCCCACACTTTTGGAGAAATGAAATAATCCACTTTCACGCCAATGGAATGCGCATATTTGGCAAGCTTTAGGTTAAAACTCGGATAATCCACGAGTATAAGCACATCGGGCCGGAAATCCTTCACAAGTTTCTTGGCGGCTTTCAGATTGCGCAATAGTCTGGGAAGTCTCCGGAGCACTTCCGAAAAGCCCATGACGTTCATCATTTCATAATGCACCTCCGGGCGACATCTTGCCGCCTTCGCCATGAGGTCGCCTCCGAAGAATCGAAACTCCGCCTGAGGGTCGAGTTTCCGTATGGAGCTGATAAGGTTGGAGGCATGTAAATCGCCGGATGCCTCGCCGGCTATCAACATATATTTCATTTAAGTCTGTACAGAAGTTTTGGGTTCTTGGAATTCCTTCCGCAACACCGGATATTCTGCCTTTCTCAAAGCGCAATATCCGGGGGAACACAGCGTTTTATCATTATGAAAACTATGCGCTCTTTATTATTGACGCTCGTCGCGCTGTTTGGTTTAATCGCCACCTCATGTATTGACGACGATTTTGACAACACACCCGGCATTTCACTGCAATTTTCGACCGACACCGTAAGTTTCGGCACCGTCTTCACCGACCTCGGCACACCCACCGCCCGTCTTCTCGTATTCAACCGCAACAAGAAGGGCGTCAACATTTCGTCCATACGTTTCCGCGACCCCGACACCCCTTTCACCTTCAACGTCGATGGAGTCAGCGGTTCCGATTTCAAAGATGTGGAAATACGCGGGGGCGACTCCATCTATATTTTCATAGAATGTTTCATCGCACCCGACTCCTCTATAGAACCGAGGAGGGTGGCCGACCAACTCCAGTTCACCACCAACGGTACCATGCAAGAAGTGGAGGTGGAGGCATGGGGACAAAACGTGAAAAGGCTCCGCGGGCTCCGTGTGGAAAACGACATGCGCCTCACCCCCGAACTCCCCTATCTTGTGTTCGACTCACTGACTGTGGAGAAAGGGGCGGTGCTCACAATCGAACCCGGCACCAAACTGCTGTTCCATGACAAAGCCGGCATGACCGTAAGGGGGAGACTCGACGCCGTAGGCGAGACAGGGAAGACAATCGAGATGCGCGGCGACCGTATCGACAACGTGCTTCCCGGCGTAAGCTACGACATACTTGCCGGGCAATGGCGCGGCGTGCGTATTGAAGCGGAATCGTTCGACAACAGGATGGAATTCGTGGATATGCGCTCCACCGTAGAGGGGTTGCGCATCGACTCATGCTCCGACCTTTCCCGCCGGAAACTCACCATTGTCAACAGCTGGCTCCACAACTCGCAGTCAACCGTAATCGATTCGCGATATGCAAAAGTAGATGCCTACGGCTGCTGTTTCTCGGAATCTCCCCTCGCGGTTGTAGCCCTCACCGGGGGCGAGCACAATTTCGTGCAGTGTACCATAGCCAACAACTATCTTTTCTCCGCCGTAACCCAGTCAAACCTCACCCTCACCCACTGCCTTCCGAAAGAAACCGAGGACAATTCCCTCCCTCTGATGAAGGCTTCGTTTGAAAACTGCATAATCTATGGCATCGGGACGCCCATCTCCCCCGGAAATCTCGCTGAAAGCCAAGTATTCCTGCGCAACGTGCTCTTGAAAGCCGACGGCAACGACGACGACAATTTCATCGAATGCATCTGGAACGAAGACCCTCTTTTCTATACCGTAAGGAGCGATTACTATTTCAACTACCGTCTTATGCCGGAATCCCCGGCAATAGGGAAAGGTAATCCGGCATTCGTAACCCCCCTATGTCTTTTCGACATGGACGGCCTCGACCGTCTCGCCTCGGGTAACCCCGACCTCGGGGCATACGTTTTCCGTGCGCCGGAAGAGGAGACTCAGCCCTGACGGCGAGGGAAAGCATCGATCATCGAACCGGGGGTGGCATTGATTATGTCAACCCCCTTTTTTCGTGCATATTCCGCAATCTGCCAATAGCTGCGGAAAGCCACTGTCATACTTCCGAGCACATCGTGAAGATGCAGTCCGGCGTACGTGGAACGCACGCGGCGATGTTCTTCGTCATTGTCTTTATAGAAATGGGGCTGCACGCTCACCACGAAATTCTCTTCGTCAACGCTGAGGGTGCGCGTCCAGGTGTGGTCGGCACCTGCAAGATAAATGGTGCGGTAGCCTTCACGCATGGCTATCATTATAGCCGGTATTAGCACATTGCGCGGGCGAGGCATCCCCAGGCCGGCATCCATCATGCGATGGCACACCACATCGTTACCTTCAAGGGGTGTTAGGTTGAACACTTTCACCTCCACCGTAGAGTGCATCCCTATCATGCGCCATGCCTGCGCCGCGAATTTCCAAGGCACCCACAACGTCATTTTCCATTCCGTGGCGGCAAGTTCTTTCCAAAGCCTGGCCACATTAGGGTCGGAGGGCGCCCCGTTGAAGAAATGCCCGTCGGCAAGCACGTAATATTCAGGTTTCAGCCGGAAGTAATCGGGGGTGTTGGCGGCAAAATTCACGGCAAGCAAATCGTGGCTGCCCAACCATTCCGAATCATCGTCGATGGTTTTGCGGAGCGAGGGGCCGTTGCCCATCACCACGATGGCACGGTCTTTGACGCCCCCCTTGGCTGAAGGACGGCGCGACATGAGCGCCACTTTCACGAGAGAGGCCGCCGACGCGGCGACTTTTCCTGCCTCTTCCTTTATTGTCTCGAGATTCATGGGTGCAAAATTCATAAAAATCCACGTGATTAGCAAAAAAAAACAATAAAATTCGTTTATCAGGCAACCATAATGCCCTCCCGAATGTTGGCATATTACAAGTATTAGTGCCGGATTCGACGAATTATCGGTTACGAAATAATTTTAATCCTTTAGAATCGTTATCAATATGCAAACTTCCGCTCCCTCCGCCCCAAAGGCAGGCTCTCCCCGACGACGCAGGCTTCCATTGGCAATTCTGCATTTAATCAGAAGCATCGAAAGCCTCAAACAGTTCCACTTCCTTTAACGAGGAGAGGGCGCGAGCCAAAGTATATAACTGATATACATAACTATAAACAACAAACAACATGATCAGCCAGAAAATCAACGATGCTATCAACGCCCAAATCAACTGGGAGTTCTGGTCGGGTTATCTTTACCTGTCGATGGCAAACCATTTCGAATCGGCAGGACGCAAGGGTGTGGCCAACTGGTTCCGCATCCAGTTCAAAGAAGAGTTCGCCCATGCCCAAATTTTCATCAACTATCTGAACGCGCGCGGCGGCAAGGTAACGCTCGCCCCCATCGCGGAAGTTCCACAGGCATGGGAATCTCCTTTAGAGGCTTTCTCCAAGACTCTTGAGCATGAGCGCCACGTGACGAAACTCATCCACGACCTCTACGCCCTCGCCGAGGCAGAGCAGGATTTCGCCACCCGTCAGATGCTCAACTGGTTTGTAGCCGAACAGGTGGAGGAAGAGGAAACCGCCCAGGACCTCATCGACAACTTCACCCTCGTAGGCAACGACGGAACAGGCATCTATCAGATTGACTGCGAACTCGGCAAGCGCACTTACACCGCTCCCGCCCTTCTCAACAAGAAAGGCTAACCCCTGCGCTTCACCGTAAATGAACCATAAAAAGAGGCGGCGCAGTGCGCGCGGCCTCTTTTTTTATTGTATTCTTGGAGGAACGGATTCGATTGTGTAATTTTGCGGTATAAAACGTTTTAGAAGAAATGGACAAGAAATTCAAAAGAACACTTATCACGTCGGCGTTGCCTTACGCCAACGGCCCGGTCCACATCGGCCACCTCGCCGGAGTGTATGTCCCCGCCGACATCTATGCCCGCTATCTCCGCCAGAAGGGTGAAGAGGTGATGTTTGTGGGCGGCAGCGACGAACACGGCGTGCCTATCACCATAAAAGCCAAGAAAGAGGGCGTAACCCCTCAGGATATCGTTGACCGCTACCACAATATCATCAAGGATTCGTTCGAAGAGCTCGGCATTTCGTTCGACGTATATGGCCGCACCACTTCCGAAACCCACCGCAAGACGGCTTCCGACTTCTTCCGCACACTCTACGACAAAGGGGAATTCATCGAGAAGACATCGATGCAGCTCTACGACGAAGAAGCCGGCGAATTTCTTGCCGACCGCTACGTCACGGGCACATGCCCCCACTGCGGCAAAGACGGTGCATACGGCGACCAGTGCGAGGCGTGCGGCACGTCGCTCAACGCCACCGACCTCATCAACCCGAAATCCACCCTTTCCGGAAGCAAGCCTGTGCTTAAAGAGACCTCCCATTGGTACCTGCCCCTCGACAAATGGGAACCCACGCTCCGCAAATGGATTCTCGAAGACCACAAGGAATGGCGCCCCAACGTATATGGCCAGTGCAAGTCTTGGCTCGACATGGGTCTCCAGCCACGTGCCGTGAGCCGCGACCTCAAATGGGGCATACCAGTGCCGGTGGAAGGCGCGGAAGGGAAAGTGCTCTACGTATGGTTCGACGCCCCTATCGGCTATATCTCCAACACCATCGACGCCGCCGGCGACGATTGGGAAAAATGGTGGAAAGACCCTGAAACACGGATGCTCCATTTCATAGGTAAAGACAACATCGTGTTCCATTGCATCGTGTTCCCCGCCATGCTTATGGCACACGGAGGCTACAACCTTCCCGACAACGTGCCTGCCAACGAATTCCTCAACCTCGAAGACGACAAAATATCTACGTCACGCAACTGGGCTGTATGGCTCCACGAATATCTCCGCGAACTCCCGGGGAAACAAGACGTGCTCCGCTACGTTCTCACTGCCAACGCCCCGGAAGCAAAAGACAACAACTTCACATGGAAAGACTTCCAGGCACGCAATAACAACGAACTCGTGGCTATTCTCGGCAACTTCGTAAACCGCGCCACAGTGCTCGTCCATAAATATTACGGAGGCTCCGTGCCCGCTGCCGGCGAACTCACCGACGCCGACCGCGCAGCCATGGAAGAAGTAAGGGAATCGGTAAGAGCCCTTGGCGACAACCTTGACCATTTCAAATTCCGCGAAGGTCTGAAAGACGCCATGAACATCGCGCGCACAGGCAACAAATATCTTGCCGATGCAGAACCCTGGAAACTTATAAAGACCGATCCCGTGCGCACTGCCACAATCCTCAATCTGGCTATACAGATATGTGCCAACCTCGCGGTAGTGTTCGAGCCTTTCACCCCCTTCATGTCGAAAAAACTCGCCGCACAGCTCCGTCTCGGAGAGCTTAAATGGGATATGGCGGGACGCTTCGACCTCGTGCCCGACGGTGTGGAAATCGGGAAGCCGGAACTTCTCTTCGAAAAAATCGAAGACAGCGTGGTTGAAGCCCAGGTGGCGAAACTCCAGGCTGCCAAGGAGAAGAACCTTCTTGAGCAATGGAAACCCGACGAGGTGAAGGCGGAAGTGGATTTCCCGACTTTCGAGAAACTCGACATCCGGGTGGGCAAGGTGCTGGAATGCGAAAAAGTGCCTAAAGCCGACAAACTCCTGAAATTCAAAATCGACGACGGCATGGGCGGACGCACCATAGTGAGCGGCATAGCCAAATTCTATCAGCCGGAAGACCTTATAGGGAAAGAAGTGTGCTTCATCGCCAATTTCGCCCCGCGCAAACTCAAGGGAGTGGAATCGCAGGGCATGATACTCAGCGCACAGGATGCCGACGGCCGCCTCGTGGTGGTCGGACCTACGGGAGAAGTTCGTCCGGGTAGCAGCGTCTGCTGACAGGGCGTATCACCCTGTCTGCACGTTCCAGGAGAACGCCCCCTTTCAGATGGGGCCTCAATTCCTCTTCGGAGGTGGCATAAAGTTTTGGTTTCATAACTCGCGGGAAACGGTTGAACCACGGATCGACGGAACCTATCCATTTCATCGACGCTAATCCGGGGAAACAGCCGAACGCATCCCAGAGTTCGAAGATACGAGATTTAGCGACGGGTGCCACTGCAAGGCATCCGTCGCTGAATTTTGCCACGCATAGGTAGTGGGCTCGCACCTGGCGGTCGGCTCCGCGTTGTTCATCCGTGGCATGTCCCGACACGGTGATGTTTCTGCCATAGCGGCGGTTGACGTCTGCCATAATCTTACGGAAAACCGGTCCGTGACTGCTTGAATCGCACAACCCCGAAAACGCAATATAAAGATGTATCATCTCATGAATCACCACATCTTCCCATTCTTGCAGCCCAAGGTCAAAAAGCGTGCTGACGCGGATTTCGAAATCGTAACACTTCTCTCCGCCTAAAGTATTTTTCCGCCTATACACCAGTTTCCCCTGAAACGTGCGTGCCTTTGTGAGCGTAAACTTAGGCTCCGGCAGGGCGGAACTGAAAACCGTGGCGTTGAACTTATGGAAAGATGAAGCAACAAACGATAGAGACGGCACCATAAAGGGTTTGTTTTGAAAAGTAATGTTTTTATAAGGAAACGTGGGGTAGGAATATTTTTTATTCAAAGAAAGCGTTATTTTTTGTTGAAATCAAAAATAAAATGTTAAATTCGCAACATCAACCTTCTTTATCAGTCACTCCCCCGTCTTCCGACCCGTTGTGGCCTGCGGCAGACGGCCTTAACATCAGGAACAATGTCTATCTCAGTTATCATCAACACCTATAACTCCGCACGTCATCTTGAAAAGGTGATTGATTCGGTAAAAGATTTTGACGAAATAATTGTCTGCGATATGGAATCGACCGACGACACCGTCGATATCGCACGCCGTAAGGGCGCACACGTCATAACATTTCCCAAAGGGAACCATACGTGTTGCGAGCCGGCGAGGAACTTTGCAATCGAACATGCCTCTTCCGACTGGGTGTTTGTAGTTGATGCCGACGAACTGGTGCCCCATGCCCTACGGCGTTACCTTTACCGCTACACTACAGGCAAGAATCCCGCCGACGGCCTCTATATACCGCGCCGCAACTACATTCTTGACCGTTTCAGAAGCGCAAAATATCCCGACTACCAGATGAGGTTCTTCCGTGCCGATGTAGTCGAATGGCCCCCTTACGTGCATTCGAATCCCAAAATCGACGGGACCGTCAGCAAAATACCCTCGAACAAACGCGAACTCGCCCTCATTCATATCCCCCACTCCATCGACGTGCAGATCAGACGACTCGACGCCTACACCACCGCCGAAGTAGAGAAAGACCCCGACAGAAAAATCAGTCTCCTGGGACTAACGTTAAAACCTCTCGGGCAATTCCTCAGTTCATACGTGCTCAAAGGTGGATTCCGCTATGGGATACCGGGCTTCATAGCCGCATCACACGATGCTGTCTATCTCTTTTACCGCGAAGCAAAAATCTATGAATCCCAGGTAAAATCGAAAATGCCTACAGAAATTCCGGAAGAAACGACAGCTATTTTAGGCGAAGATGAAGAAATAGAAGCCGCCCGAAAGAACCTACGCTGACACAAAACTTTTGCACCGCCACCGATAAAGGGTTGCAAATCTTTTCGAAAAGCAGTAATTTTGCATTATGAGAAAGACAGCTATCATTTTGGCGGCCACCCTTGCCGTCACCGCTTGCGGCGGCAAGAAAGCCACTGCGGAGTCATCGGCGCCCGAATCGGCGTCATCGGCGCCCGTGGAAGTCAGCTTCAATGCCGACAGCGCATATTCTTACGTGGCGCGCCAGGTGGCGTTCGGCCCGCGCGTGCCAAACACCGATGCCCACAGGCAGTGCGGCGCTTGGCTCGCTTCAGAACTGCGGCGCCACGGAGCAAAGGTGACGGAACAGAAAGCCTCGCTCAAAGCCTTCGACGGCACCATGCTCGACGCACTCAATATCTTCGGCCAATATAACCCCGCAGCAAAGGAGAGGATATTGCTCCTTGCCCATTGGGACTGTCGTCCATGGGCCGACAAAGACCCGGACCCGGCAAAACGCGACAAACCTGTTGACGGGGCAAACGACGGGGCGAGCGGCACCGGCGTGCTCCTCGAAATAGCGCGCCAACTCTCCGCCAAAGCGCCTGATAAAGGAATCGACATCCTCTTCGTGGATGCGGAAGACTGGGGAACCGACGGCGACGAAGACTCCTGGGCATTAGGAGCGAAGTATTTTATGGAAAACCTTCCTGTGGAAGGATACTCGCCCGACGAGGCTATACTTCTCGACATGGTGGGAGGAAAGGATGCCGTCTTCTGTCGTGAGTATTTCTCCGAACGGGCCGCCCCCGCGCTTGCGCAAGCCGTGTGGGGCATTGCCGCGTCAAGGGGATACGACCATATTTTCCTTAACCGCATGGGCAGCGCAGTGACCGACGACCACGTGCAGCTCATTTCCCACGGAATCCCGGCTATCGACATCATCGAATATCATCCCGACTCCGACAGCGGCTTCAACCCACGCTGGCACACCGCCGCCGACAACATGGAGGGCATCGACCGTTCTACCCTCCGCGCCGTAGGCGAAACCGTGATGCAATACATTGCTAATTAGCAATTAGCAATTAATAATTTGCAATTATGATAAGGGGAGACAATATGATATTGATTAAAAGCAAACAATTCGCCCGGCGAATTGTCAGGATGCATCAATATCTTACTAAGGAAAAAAGGGAATTCAAGATGTCTGACCAACTAATGAGGGCAGGCACAAGCATAGGAGCGAATGTCGTGGAAAGTCAATACGCCCAGTCAAGAGCAGATTTTATGGCAAAACTCTATATCGCCCAAAAAGAAGCCGCTGAATCGGAATATTGGATTGAGTTGCTACACGACACCGGATATATTGACACCCGCCAATCGGAGAGTATCCTACACAATTGTCGCGAATTATTAAAAATTTTAATTTCTATAACAAAAAAATTGCATAATAAATAAATATAATTAGAAGTTAGAAATTAGTAATTAGAAATTGAATCCGAGAATGATAATGGGATTGATAAATGATAATTGATATTATTTTTTGTCAATCTCAATTCCCGATTTGATAATTTCTATTCCCATTGATGATTATTCCACTAATCACAATTAATAATTCCTAATCGCTAATTACAAATTGAAAATAGATATGGATTTTATAGAAGAACTTTCCTGGAGAGGCATGATCCACACGATGATGCCCGGCACCGACGAACTGCTGAAAAAAGGGATGACCACGGCTTACCTCGGAATCGACCCGACAGCCGACAGCCTCCACATCGGACACCTCTGCGGCGTGATGATGCTCCGCCATTTTCAAAGATGCGGCCATAAACCCCTTGCCCTCGTGGGCGGAGCCACCGGCATGATCGGCGACCCCTCCGGGAAAAGCGCGGAACGCAACCTCCTCGACGAGGCCACACTCCGCCACAACCAGGAGGCCATCAAACGCCAGCTCGCCAAGTTCCTCGACTTTGAAAGCGACGTGCCGAACAAGGCCGAACTCGTCAACAACTATGACTGGATGAAAGACGTGACTTTCCTCGATTTCGCCCGTGAAATCGGGAAGCACATCACCGTGAACTATATGATGGCGAAAGACTCCGTGCAGAAGCGTCTTAACGGCGAGGCCCGCGACGGTCTGAGCTTCACTGAGTTCACCTATCAGCTCCTCCAGGGCAACGATTTCCTCCACCTCTATCAGGAAAAAGACTGCAAACTCCAGCTCGGCGGCAGCGACCAGTGGGGCAACATCACCACCGGTTCCGAACTCATACGCCGCAAACTCGGCGGCGAGGCCTACGCCCTCACATGCCCGCTCATCACCAAAGCCGACGGCGGCAAATTCGGCAAAACCGAAAGCGGCAACGTCTGGCTCGACCCGCGCTACACCAGCCCCTATAAGTTCTATCAGTTCTGGGTCAACGTCAGCGACGCCGACGCGGAGAAATATCTCAAGATATTCACTTTCCTCTCCAAAGAGGAGATCGAAGCCCTCAAAGAGGAGCATGAGAAAGACCCGGGCGCACGCCCCATGCAGAAGCGTCTGGCACGCGAGGTGACGGTGATGGTCCACAGCGAGGCTGACTACAACGCCGCCGTGGAAGCAAGCCAAATTCTCTTCAGCAACAAGGCCGACGAAACCCTCCGCAATCTCGACGAAAAGACGCTCCTCGACGTGTTTGAGGGAGTGCCTACGTTCTCCGTAGCCAAAGCCGACATCGAGGCCGGCGTGCCTGTGCTCGAACTTCTCGCTGCCAAGACAGCCGTGTTCCCCTCGAAAGGCGAGGCAAGGAAGATGGTGCAGCAGGGCGGCGTGAGCATCAACAAGAAAAAGGTGACCGACCCCAACGCCGTTATCGGTGCCGACGAACTCCTCAACGGGAAATACATCCTCGCCCAGCGCGGCAAGAAGAATTATTTCCTCCTTATTGCAGAATAAAACTCACGCCTGAGGCGGCTATAATAACTTTACCTTCCGTAATTCAATTATGTTTATGGAAGGTAAAGTTTTTTCTATCCCGTTCAGAATGCGCAGCGACGCGGGCGCATATACATGCCGCGACGGGGAGGTGGAATCCTCCTCCAATGCAATTTTATCATCGGTGGGGACCGATGCTTCGGAGACCGGTCCGGACCTATCACCTGTTTCCCCTCCAGGGGAAAGGGATTTCACCCAGGAGTTTCCCACGGCACCTTTGATGGAGTTCGCTCTCAAAAGAAGCGTGTTGCCCGGCTGGCACAACCATCCCGACCGGTTCCCTGCCACCGTAATGGAATGCAGCGACGCGTCACCTGCGGCATGGGGCCGGAAGGCCATCGACATGCTTTCCGCCATCGGCGAAGCGGCGGCGCAAAAGAATCTCTTCATCCAACCCTTTTTGGCAATCTGTGCGCTGCGCCTTGCCGACGGGTCGCGGATACTCCCCTCGCCACCGGTGCTGATGGTTCCCAACTCCGAACCTCCGTTGGTAGCGGGCGACACCGATTTGGCACGTGATTCGATGGAGATGAAAGCCGTCACCGCGATATGCACCCTGCAATATCGTCTTACCGTCCCTGATTCCCTTTCCGAATGGCAAGACAGAGTGGAAGGGATTGAAGTAATGGTGTCAGCCCCGATTCCGCTCCACAATCCCGCCGCGACTCCCCTCTCGCTCCATAACGCTTCCACCACCGCTTTTTCACATTCCTTCGCCCCGTCGGGACTTTCGACTGAGCATCGCCTTACGTCTGACGTTTTTTCTCAGGGTTGGAAACCGGAAGCAATATGCGACGCCGACTTTTACAAGGCTTTGACGGAGACTCACGTGTTTTATGTCGTAAGTTCCATCCCCTTGAAATCGGCTGTAACGTCTGCGGATTTTAAAGACGTGGATTTCAACCTCGGTGTGCTTTCCAACTTCGGTTCTTTTGAAACCTACACCCCCGATTACGCCCACCGTAGCGGAATCCATGCGGCATGGTGTACCGTATTCTCCGGACGAACCACACTCTGCGACCTTACCCTCACTCTACCTGAAGCACTACCGTATGCCGCTATTGCCCCTTATACGTCCGGAGCGGCTGACGGTGGCGCGTCACCCTCCGCCGTAGAGGTTACGGTGCGCAAGGGAGGCAAAACGCATAAATCGATGAGTTGCGGCAACAGTTCACCGGCCGTTGAAATCGGCGACGGTGCCCTACCCCGCTGGCTCTTCTTTCCCGACCCTGACGCCACGGAAATAAAGGTAACGACCGTACGAGGCACCTGGTCGTTCCCGCTACGCCGTCATCCTGCCATGCACGGTGCGTTCTTCTGGTGCGGGGGATTCCACAAAACCACCTCCACCGAAATGGGGATAACCCAGACCGGGACGCATCTGGGCGACAACGTGCCGGACTTGCTCGTCCGCGACAGCTACCGTCTCCCCGCCGCAGCGTGGCGCAGCGAAAAAGGGAAGAATCTGCTATTCCCCGACCGCCTGCTGACGAATCTCGACGTTGACAGGGTGATTGCCGTGTGCAGGGCGTTCCGTTCGTCGGGCCTTGTGGCCACCACCTCCCCCACCGCCTATCTTTTCACCACCTCGGGCATATTCCTGCTGAAGGAAATGGAAGACGGCTCCCTGCGCGATGCCGGGCTAATCGGCACCCACATATTGCACGACGCCTCTTCCTTCTCAATCGGAGGTTCTTTCGTAGAATTTGTTACAGAATCGGGAGAGTCATTCCGAATTGAAGGTACGGTGATAAAAGCGGTAGCCGCCGGCACCTCGTCGGCGACAGGTTCCTCATCAAGCGTGCTTGTAATACACGGCGACGGCTCCGGAAAACCCGTAGAAATCGAAACGCGCCCCATAAAATTAGGCGACCCGGAAGCATTCAAACGCATCGCGTCCGTGGCTTTGAGAGGTGATTTTTCAGGGAAAGCAACGTCAATGGAAATCTATGGAAGCCGCGACCTCCACACCTGGCACCTCCTTGCCCGCATCTCCCGTAACCACGTCTCCGGAATCTGGGCAAGCCCGGTCCGCTTCCTGAAAGTGGCGGCCACGCTCCCCCTTTCCACCGACGAAACCCTCGAAGCCCTCGCCGTCAAAACCCTCCCTACGCCGCAATGACAGGCATATATCGCCTGCACTTTTCGATATTCGCTTCATCCGAGGCGAATATCGAATCCTTCAGTTTCGACCTCCTCGCCGAAACCGTCTTGCTCTTTTCACCCAAAATCTCCCCGATGCACTTATAGTCGAATCCGCAGATGTCGAGCACTGCAATTCGTAAAGACAACGTGTTCTGATGCAATTCATACCTCAAAGTCGAGATTATGCCATCCATAAGCATGTCAATCTCTTTTTCAAGGTTATCGAGATAACCCGGTTCCTTATATATCTGGAGATAACGTTCGCGCTTCATATCGTAGAGTTCCTTCGCTTCCCCTTTGCAATCCTTTGGAGCCTTTACACAAAAACGGGATATCGAGCCATGCAATGCCCTAAACTGCCGCAACTGCGACTCCCTTACCATCCCTATCTCCCTGTCTGCCTCTTTCAGACGCTGCGTCAGCACCGACCGCGATTGCCTCAAATGTTCCAGTTCCGTTTTTAACGCATCGTTAGCCTCCTCCTTTCCGCAGTTCTCTTTTTCAAGTTCATGGATACGCACTTCGAGGCCATCCTTTTCTTTCATGGCTTCCATCTTTTCAATTTCAATCCCTTCAAGCCGTTGCATCACCGTTTGGTTTTCTCTTACACTCTCTTCAAGTTCCTTTTCAAGTCCGGCTATCATCTCGCCGAGCAATGCCTTCCCCCTTTCCGCTTCGGCGTTACGTGATTCCAGTTCCTTTCTATGGTGCGCCTTCAAATTTTTTACAAACCGCAATCCGATAACCACCACCAGGAACAATAAAGCGGCGACATAATATGTCTCACGAGCGGACGAGGCCGCCAGCTTCTCGTTTTTCTCTCTCAATTCCGTTTCAAGGGCAAGCATTTCAGCATCGGAGCTGAACCGGTAACGGTCTGTCACAACCCTGTTGCCGAAAGCTAAAACCGAGTCACGAAGTAATTTGTATGCGCCCGCCACATCACCCTCCGAAGCCAGTATTTCAGATTCCGTAAAATGATAGTCCGTTCTTCCAGAATCGGTGGAATCCTTCCTTACAATAGCAAAAACCTCCTTTGCCCGGCCTGCATTGCCCGTATATGCCAAAAGACGCGCATAAACCATCGCATCGCTATTGGTAAAACGCCGTTTACCCCTATCTAAAGTTTTCTCAATCAAACCTACCCCATCACCATATCGGCCTATACCTTCGTATGTACGCGAAAGAATCATGTTGATATCATCCATCCGCATGCTGTCGCCAACCAAATCGGCCAGGTGCATACCTGCAAGCAAATCATTTTCGGCCTCGGCAAATTCACCCATAGCGTTATGCACCTTCCCCGAAACAATGGCATAATGTATTTGCCGGACAGTATCGTTTATCTCTTTGAGATATTTTGCGGCTACATCAAGAGAAACCCGCGCCTTTGCCGCGTTTTTATGGTTGGCGAGGTCAGAAGCAAGGTTAAGCGACGCCATCGCCCTGTAAAGCGTAGCGTTCACGCCTGAAGCCAGTTCCGACGTCTTTCCATACTCTATCACAGACTCCCTTATGGAATCGGCAAAACACCCTTTCGCAAAATGCGTGAGCATCGTCTGTCGCGACGGCTCATCGGAATCGCCGTAATAGTCGTATGCTGGGCGCAATCTCTCTTCCGTGGCAGCGGAAGGGTCGGTTTTCAGAAGAGCCATCGTCCGCAGCAAGGAATAATCGGCCCTGAGTTTTTCGGTATTGAGCGTTGTCGTGTCAATCCCCGCGATTATCGCCATCGCCGAATCCGGCCTTGCGTCGAGCACCGCGTCCGCCCGCTCCAACGCCTCCCGCGCCCCCCTGTCCGCGCCTATCTCGCCGCATCCAGGCAGTATCACCAATATTGATAGCAATCCAATAAGTGAGCAATATATTTTCTTCATAGTTCTTCGTGGTTGTTGTGATTATATCAATTTAATCAAAAGCATTCGTGCATTTTCAATGTAGGGACATGCCTCCGGCATGTTTGATTCCACACGTCGCATTCAAACATTACATGCACGTACCCTACCGTTCTGCAAATATAATGAATTTAAATAATTTATGAAAATATAAGGCGGGGAGATTTCTCTTTACCAAAACTTTTGTTCCATTTTCTCGAAATCGTATTCGAAGATACGCTCGTCCTTGCCTCTCGAATGGTTCCGCAAATACAAGAGGGCTCCTCTCGGCACATCGTACGAAAGGGAATCGCCGAATGCCTGTTGCTTCCCTAACGAATTCCATTTCCCTTCGCCGTACCAGAACAGTTCGTAAACGTCGCCGCCCCTTACGTAGTTGTCCCTGTTGCGGGGTACATACATGATTTTACGCACCTCCACCGGACGGCCTAAATCTATGGCCGACCAACCGCCGTCCGCCTCCTTGTAATCGAACGACGTATCGGGGTTTCCGTCGAACACCTTTTCGAACGTATGGACCGGGTCGTCGTCCCATGAACCGGGAGTGCCGAACACGTTTCCGCTCAGCGGCACCGTGTCGCCCGCATTGCCGTATAACGACACCTCGGCTATGTTGCAGTACCCGTCCGGAGGCCCCACGTAACGGTAGTAACGGAACGCCGCGCAGCCTCCGGAAGGATAAGCCACGGTCATCCTCCGCTTCGGCATTTCCGTCACGGTGAACAAAGTGACGGCATCCCTGAAATCCGCATGCCGCGCCCCCTCTATCCGGCCTCCCACTATTCTGTAAACGAGGTCGCCGTTCCTCTCATCGACGGGGAACTTGGAATAAATGGAAATCTTCGCAGTCTCATCCCCTCCCTTTATTTCCCTTATTTTCCCTGTCGCCGCATCTATTTCAAACGGGTAGTCCACAGGGGTAAGCGACTTCCCGTCCCATGTCCCTATACAGGCCACCACACCGCCGCAGACATCGTCGAACACCCCCGCGCTATCTGGAACGGACATTGCAACGGGAATCCAGCGGTCGTTGCTTGAGACGGCGAGATAGACCGGTGCGCACACATCGTGCGCAACCTCCAAAGACAACGTATGGCATCCCTCCGGCTTATAGACGCTTGTCACATCCGAGATGCACGGAGGGGAAAGGTACATGGGATAATCAATTCCGACCGGAAGTCGTTCGAGAATAGCGGAGTCCGCGGCGTATTCAAGACGGTAAATCTTGGGGGCGCGTATGTCGAAACTGTCCGCAGGGACGAAGGTGGTGTTTTCGGTACATGTTACGTAGGTCTTTCCGTCGGCATCCTTTATGAACGGCCAAAAATGGCTTGAATTGTTCTCTCCCCTCGCAGGCACCATGTCGATGCCGGAGGGGATTCCCGCCGCACGCATCAGATAAACCACCCCATGGGCGAACTCAAGGCACGAGCCCCCTTTGTCCCTTAGGTTCGCAAGTCCTATCGCAGGCCCTTCCGGCAGTCTTCCTGTCCATTTGAACTCCCTGGAGTTCCAAGCGGCCATGATGGCCCTCGCGGCGGCGAGCGGAGAGTTGCATCCCGAACGGCGCAGGCTGTCTATAACCGGGGAATACATGGCGAGCACCGAATCCCTCCACATTGTCGGCTTTTCGTCCTTTATCCGGTAAGGGAGGACATACCTTACGAAATCATCCCATCCTGTGGGACGGCACCACGGAAGCGAGTCGCGCGTCCAAAACGACCGGTCGATGTTGTGAACAAGATAAGGTGCGCTAATCGCGCTGAGGTCGGAGACCGGTTGCAACGTCGATTTGGAATACCCGTCACGGCGCACAAGGGAATCAATTAAGGGAAGAATCTCGTTCCCACGCTCCGAATAAAGATGGTAATACCCGAGATAGCGGTCAAGCAAGGGACCGTCGAGGGTATGGTGCCAGCGCATCCCGTCGATGAGCCACCGCGCGGCCTCACGCTTCACGGAATCTTCCCGGTAGTGGGCCGAAACCTCGAGGGACAAGTCACCGGGGTCTTCATCCTGACGTACCGCCACGCCCGAACATGCCGCCGTCGCCAGACAGCAGACGTAGCATAAAAATGCCGGCAGGGTTCTTTTCATATGAATGTCTTACAGTTAATCTAAAATAATTTATGGCATTTCCCAATAATCAGGTTCAATGGCACGGGTCCCCATCTTCTGGAATCAATGGAGGCCGGCAGGTTGTCACCTGTCAGGTAAATGAAATCGTCCAACGCCACGAACGATGAATCTCCGGAATCAAATGCAAAATACGGGGATTTCTCCATCGCCTTACGCTGCAAGGAATCGAGGGTACCCCACCCGATCCTGTCACCCGCCGTCGGCACTTCCGGAAGTCTCGAAAGCGGAGAGAGCCCCCCGGCGACGGTGTCAGGCGGCATCGCGTCCCCCGGAATTGCCACGACCCGTTTCACCGCACAATAACGAAGGTTGCCGGGAATGTTGAATGCCACTATGTCTCCACGCTGCGGCAGTCTCGGACTTATCCTGTTAAACATCCCCGACCTCCCTATGGTCCTGTCTATGCTCTCGTCCGGGGTCACCGAAGCGACAAGCATCCCCACCCACGGCACCTCATAAACGTTGCGCGGCATACGGGGCCCGTATTGCCATTTCGTCACCACCACCGTCTCCCCGTCGCTCAAGGCAGGGTGCATCGACCACCCCTTCACATCGAAGATCTCGACAACGAACATTTTCAACAGGATGAACGTCAGAAGAATGGCCACACACCACGCAACGCATCCCGTCGCGTAACGTAGCTTATTCACCAAGGAACCTCGAAAGTGTGTTCTCATAAAGCACTCCCAACGATTCGTTGAACATCGGGTTCCCGAGTATCCGGACCACATTCCCACCGTCGAGAAGGACAGCCTGAAAACGGTCGTCCTCAAGGTCGTTGCAATCGATGAAGGCCGCCCCGGGGTCGTAAATCCAGTCGAGGCCCCAGTTCTCTTCAACCATCCTGGCAGCATAACCGGCTCTCTCGGAACTCACCACCGCGAGCACCGGGGCGTCTTTGCCATGACGGATACGGAACTTGCGCGCAAATTCCTTCCAATAGTGGAATTTTCCGAGGCAGGCCCCGCACTCCACATCCACGCAGAACAGAACTTTCCCTGGCATCGACATGACACGGATTCCCGGGACGGTGTCACCATGCGCGCCGAAAACACTGTCGGGCAATACCGCCTCCGTGTTGATTTTATCACGGACAAAACGAGCAGAATAGTTCCTCCATTCTGCGTCACCGCCATTACCCTTCCCTGTGCAACCCGCCATCGCAAGCAACGACAACACGGCAGCCGCAAAACACCTACAATGCATAGCGCACTACGATGAATCCCTCCTCGGGGGTATGGGTAAGGGCGTAAAGCCACTTCTCGTCAGACGAGACGGCTATCTGATGTACCCACCGGTCAAGCCGGAGCTTGCGGACCTCCTCGCCTTTTCTGTCGTATACCTTCACGTCTCGCGAACCGGACAAATTCGCTTCCTTGCTGTATTCCGTTTCCTTCAACACTTCATCCGTCAGGCCGGAATACAACACGTATGCGTGGTCCATACCCGCAGACGAACTTATGGAATGCACCTTGGAATCTTTGGTGAACGCGCCCTGCACGAAATCAGCCCCGCTCTCTACCAGGAATATGTCGTTAGGCGCCTCTCCCTCGATAATCTTGAAATCCGGACGTCCGTCCTTGTCCGTTACAAGCACTATCATACCGGAACCGTAAAAAGAAATTACACCGAAATCTCCTCGGTCGTTGACAGAAAGCGACGGTTGGTAAAGATGGATGTTCGCCCATTCCGTAAGTCCGTCGTCAACAAGCGACTTGTCGGGATAAGGTACCTCCGCACCAAGGAGAACGCCATCGGGAGTATAAATCGAGAACATGCCCGCAGTGCTGACGTTGTAACCCAGATAGAAATCAGCGAATTTCAAATATTTACCCGTATTCTCTATGGTGTCGGCCTCGGTAACCGGGCGCCATGTCTTCCCGTCAACCACGGCTCCCCTTTTTCCGATTCCCGCAATCCGGAAAAGGACTTTCTTGTCGATGTCGGAACAATATGCGTCGCCGGTCTTACTGTCGTACTGTACGGTGGAAAGCCACAACGCCTCCTTGTCGCCCTCACCCTTGGGAAGGAAAATGCCCGCAGGTTTGCCGTTGCCGTCGTAATAATTCAACAAGGTGTCGCAGCTAGAAAGGTTGGTCACAAGTAATCCGTCGCCGGCTACGGCTAAAAAAGCCGGATGAACCAAATCCTCTCCATTGACAAATTTTTCCGAAACCAAATCATCTGTAGGGATATCGGCCGGGGTGCCTTTACCGCCACATGATGCGACAAAAAGCACACCCGATAGGGCAAATAGCTTTGCTAATATATCTTTCATAATAGAATTTCATGAGAAAGACCGGGGTTACACCGCATATTTCTACGGTGTAACCCCGGTTTTTTCAGTTGTAGTGAATCAAGGCTCCTGAGGCCTTGCCAACAAGCAGGCCGCCATTATAAATGGAACACTCATTGGGGGTTTTACCATCACAGGTCGTTTCGGAGGCGGAAAGGCCAAGCCTTTCAATGTTCTCGGTTGTCAAATCGTCAGACGAACCCGGTGTGCCGTGGCCCACATAAAGGCCGGCAGCCCCTGCCACGCAGGCAAGGAGAATAAAGAGCTTTTTCATACTTGAAAAATTAGAATTAATTATTGTTATAGCCAAAGGAATTTCCTTCAGCGGTTCATTCGAGGGTGAAGTAGCCGGTGTAGGTGGAGTTGCCGGCGGTGGTGAGGGTGAGGCGGTAGTCACCGACAGTGCCGTCGAAGGGCATTTCCGGATGCAATGAATTGAAAAGAGTTCCATTCCAATAGCCACGTGTCATCCCTTCTCCTACAATCTCGACCGTCATCGGATAACCTTCAAACGGAAGGTCGAATGAGATGGATCCGTCAGTGACCGTTGCCGAAATCTCTATAAATCCGGTAAGAGAATAAGTTTTGGGGCACTCATCTTCCTCATAGATGATAATAGGAATGGCCGGCGGATTGGCAGGCGGATTCTTTTTCTCTTCGGCATGGCTCAGCGATGCCGACACGATGGCAAGGACAGCCATCAGAAGACCGATAATACTTTGTTTCATGATGTGATATTTTTATTAAACGTTGCAAATTTATAACAAATATCCCTTGTTTGCAAGCATTATGCTCAAAAATGATTTCTTATTGATTTCTCCAATCAACAACATTATATACTGATAATCAACGTATTAAAATTTACAATTTCTCCACACTGCTCTAAATATATCCCATAATATATCATATATCATCATTTTACATCCGGAGAAACATCCCAATCAGCAAATACGCATTTAAAATAGCAAAATGTCATTTTAAACACATCTCAGTATAATTCGACAGAGTGAATCTTTTACCAAGCTGGCAAACCAATTGTTTAAACAGATTTAGAAACAAAAAACGGTGGCGGCCGCAATGGCCGTCACCGTTTTTTCGTTCGCCCCGGACGCGTGCCCGGAAGCGGGGTTATGCTTTCAATCAGAGCTGAGGACCGGCAGCTACGAGGGCCTTGCCTGCAGCATTGTTCTCATACTTCTTGAAGTTCTTGATGAAGCGGGCTGCAAGGTCTTTTGCCTTTGCTTCCCATTCTGCGGGATTTGCGTAGGTGTCGCGCGGATCGAGGATCTTCGGGTCAACGCCGGGAAGCTCGGTGGGCACTACGAAATCGAAGATAGGAATCACCTTCGTGGGAGCGGAAAGGATGGCGCCGTCGAGGATGGCGTCGATGATGCCACGGGTGTCGCGGATGGAGATACGCTTGCCTGTGCCGTTCCAGCCGGTGTTCACGAGATAAGCCTTGGCGTCGTTGGCTTCCATCTTCTTGACGAGCTCCTCGGCATATTTCGTCGGGTGGAGCTCAAGGAATGCCTGGCCGAAGCAAGCAGAGAAGGTAGGAGTAGGCTCGGTGATGCCGCGTTCCGTACCTGCGAGCTTGGCGGTGAAGCCGGAAAGGAAGTAATACTTCGTCTGGTCGGGCGAAAGGATCGACACGGGAGGAAGCACGCCGAAGGCGTCGGCTGAAAGGAAGATAACGTTCTTGGCAGCCGGACCTGCGGAAACAGGCTCTACGATGCTCTCGATGTGGTCGATAGGATAAGATACGCGGGTGTTCTCCGTAACGCTCTTGTCGGCGAAGTCGATCTTGCCGTCCTTGTCAACGGTAACGTTCTCGAGGAGCGCATCGCGACGGATAGCGTTGTAGATATCAGGCTCGCTCTCCTTGTCGAGGTTGATGACCTTGGCATAGCAGCCGCCCTCGAAGTTGAAGACGCCGTTGTCGTCCCATCCGTGCTCGTCGTCGCCGATGAGAAGACGCTTCGGGTCGGTGGAAAGGGTGGTCTTGCCGGTGCCGGAGAGGCCGAAGAAGATAGCTGTGTTCTTGCCTTCCTTGTCGGTGTTGGCGGAGCAATGCATTGAAGCGATGCCCTGCTGGGGAAGGTAGTAGTTCATCATAGAGAACATACCCTTCTTCATCTCGCCGCCATACCATGTGTTGATGATTACCTGCTCCTTCGATGTGGTGTTGAACACAACGGCTGTCTCGGAGTTGAGGCCGAGTTCCTTGTAGTTCTCAACCTTAGCCTTGGAAGCGTTGAAGACAACGAAGTCGGGCTTGAAGTCGATAAGGTCGATTTCGGAAGGACGGATAAACATGTTGGTCACGAAGTGAGCCTGCCATGCCACCTCCATGATGAAACGCACGGCCATGCGGGTATCCTTGTTGGCGCCGCAATAGCAGTCAACCACATAGAGCTTCTTGCCGGAGAGCTCCTTGATAGCGATTTCCTTCACTGCGTCCCAAGTCTTCTCGGTCACGGGTTTGTTGTCGTTGGGATATTCCTCGGTGGTCCACCATACTTTGTCTTTCGAGTTGTCGTCGAGCACGATGAACTTGTCTTTGGGCGAACGGCCGGTATATACGCCGGTCATGACGTTCACTGCGCCGAGTTCTGTAACTGTGCCTTTCTCAAAGCCTTCGAGAGAGGGATCCGTCTCGTCTTTGAAGAGCTGCTCGTAAGTGGGATTGTAGATAACCTCCTTGACATCCTTGATGCCATACTGGGCCAAATCTATCTTTGCCATAATTTTTGGAATATATAATTAAGGGTTTGTTATGTAATTATCTATTTTTTTACTGGTAGAAACTTTTTATTTGCCTTAAATCCGGATTTCCCCTGTTTTCAGTAACATTATAACACCGGATTCACGCTAACCAACTGCAAAATTAACGCTTTTATTTCAGATTTAGCATTTAATTAGAGAATTTTTTCTGTATTTAAATGTTAAAATTGCCTAAAACCCTGTCTGACAACCCTTCTTCACCCTCCAACATCCGCCTTATCCTCGTTTTGTAGGCCGACACGGTTTTATCTTTCATACCTAAAATATCGGCCACGCTCCTATAACTGAACCCACATCCGGAATAAACCACAATCCTCGCTTCCACATCCGTCAAACGTCCTGATGCTTTCATTTCCGACATGAGCCCTCCAGTGATGAAGTCAAAACATTCCTCCATATTCGCGTAAAAAGAAGAGTCTGAATATACGGATATATATTCCTGCCTCAACGCCTTTATAGCAGGGCGTTTCGCAATCTCTATTTTAGTAATCCCTTTATTGCATAAACGTGCCACCCCTTCATGCTGCGCCCTGAAATTTTCAAGCATCCTTTTCCTGACCTCCGCGAGTTCATTTTCCACCGAAGCGATACGACCCTCCATAGCTGCCCGCTCCGCGCCCGCTTTCTCTCCGGCATCTTGCAATTCCTTCTCCATCCTTTCTTTTTCATCAAGCAGCAACCGGCACTCCCCCATCAAATCAATGTTGCGCTCTCTGAGGGCTTCGTTGTCGGCATCCCTTCTCCTCATTTCTTCTTCCATTTTCTTCCCCTGTCTCCTCACAAGCTTCACAAGCCGGCCGACTCCCGCTCCCCCGACAATCAAAGCCAATCCCAACGTTATCCATGCCAGCTGCCCATTCTTATTACCCGATTCTGCCTCTTCCTTATATCCTGCCGACTCGTCGGCCACCCTGATGTCTCGCATTTCCGAAAGATTGGAAGAAAGCTTGTTTTGCGTTATGCGGCGCTCATAATATGCTGCGCTGTCGGATGCCGCCAGCGATTTTTCATAATTCCCTTCCCCACGGAAAATCCTTTTTGCGCATGACCACCAACTGACCTTCTCATTATCGGTGACAGGCCGGGGCAACACATCGAAATATGAACGCGCCCGCACAATGTCGCCCACCCCGGCATACGAACGTATCAAGGCCTCATAATCGTTATAACCGAGCCTCCCGGGGTCGCTGACGCGAATCATCTCCAACGTGGATATGGCTTCTTCATATCTTCCGCAAAAAGACGCCCCGTATGCCATCGACTGTGTTATGGCACCGACGGATGCTGTGTCACCCAATGCTTCCGCCCCTTCCTTCGCTTCCAGCAGAAAACTGTCGGCTTCATAAGGTCTGTCGTTATGTATCAGGCTCATACCTTTGCAATGCAAGGCAAACACCCTCAATGCCGGATTTTCCTCCTTAAGCAGGCATTCCATCCCGATATCTGTCACACTGTCTTCCTCTTCGCTTTGGTAATGAAGAGCGTATAGTGTGCCTACATTAAGCGCCGACATACCGAGGTAAAGACTGTCGCCGCATTCGCGGGCAAACGCCATCGCCTTGTCATATTCGGAAAACGACACCTTGTAATCCTGCGTCCAAAGAGCAAACGAACCTTTCATATAGTGGGTAAGCATCGTCTGCCGCGACGGCTTGTCGGAATTGCCGTAATAGTCGTAAGCCGCTTTCAACCCCTCCTCAGTGGCAGCGGAAGGGTCGGTTTTTAGCAGTGCCATTGTCCGCATCAAGGAATAATCCGCCCTGAGTCTTTCGGTATTTAACGTTGCCGTGTCAATCCCCGCGATTATTGCCATCGCCGAATCCGGAATCTCGTCGAGAACCGCATCCGCCCGCTCCAACGCCTCCCGCGCCCCCCTCTCGCCGCATCCGGGCAGTATCACCAATATTGACAGCAATCCAATAAGTGAGCAATATATTTTCCTCATAGTTCTTCGTGGTTGTTGTAGTTATATCAAATTAATCAAAAGCATTCGTGCATTTTCAATGTAGGGACATGCCTCCGGCATGTTTG
>CABRKI010000024.1 GCA_902471455.1 uncultured Porphyromonadaceae bacterium
ACCACCAGCCGTAGTTGGCGAACACTTCAAGTCCTCTGGTGCGGTATTTCAGGTCAATTGAGTTACCTGTGCGGAAATAGTGTTGAAAACCGTTGTCGGAGCGGAAAGCCCCGCTGAATCCATCGCCTTTCGGCGGTTTCGTCCGGATGATGATTACAGATTTCACGTTGGCGGCATAAGACGCGCCGGGATTAGTTATCACCGAGACATTCTTTATGTCATTGGAATTGAGTTGCGATAGTTCCTGAAGGTCGTTGACCTTGCGCCCGTTGATGTAGATTGCGGGAGCTCCTTTGCCGAATACTTCCAGTTTACCGTCGTTCTCTATTACCATCGGCACACGTGTCAACACGTCGTTTGCCGTGCCGGCAATGGCGAGCGAACTTCCTTCCACGTTGGTGACGAGCACATTTCCTTTCATCGTCGTTGACGGCCGTGTGGCGCGTACTACTACTTCTCCGAGTTCCACCGTAGCGGACGTAAGTTTGATTGTCCCTATCATGCCCGAAGCGGGGACAGATACCTCTGCGGTTTCATAACCGACAAAGGAACATTTTGCGGTGAGGTTTCCGACGACATCGGTAGGGATGGAGAACATACCGTCCCGGTTAGTAACAGTACCTGTGATATAGGTTGAATCGCGGTATAAAACTACGTTGACATAGTCGAGAGGTGCATCGTTCTCTCCGACTACTTTACCTGTAATTTCACGTCCATAGACCGCAGCCACGGTCATAAATGCCATCAGAAGCGTAAGGATTGTTGTTTTCATTTTACATCAGTTTTTAATGATTTTCTGATGCAAAATTACGTCTTAATGAATCTTAACTCCAAATATAAAAGTTTTAATATACAAGATGCAACCCACTGATAATCAGGGATTGCATCTTGTAAAAATTTTAATGGGGCTTTTTCCGGTCTTAATGGACTCTTAATCCTTGCCCCGGCTTTTAAGAAAGGCGACTATATCTTCCTTTTCGGGCACTCCGAGCTTCTTTCTTATCGATGATTTTCTGACATAGACAGTGGAGGTGGTCTGACCGGTAATAACACTTATCTCTTTTGTCGAGAATCCGGCTATCATAAGAACGATAATCTGCTCCTCTTTCGGAGTGAGTATTTCTCCGTATTGACGATGAAGCTTACTGTAAAATCCAGAATAAAGGTTGTCGATCATCTCGAATACCTTTTCCCAATCCACGAGTTCGCCGTTCGTTTCGCCGTCAATGGCAGAGATTTTACGCAGCATCTCACAATTCTGCTCAGTCGGTGTCTCTGCCACCATCTTGATTATGCCGAGCTGTTTGAGCATTATGCTTCGTGCAGAAGAAGCCACTTTTTCAGGCTCCTGCGTAGGCGCGGATTTGTATTCATACACCATTTTCTGCAACGCTTCGATGCGTTCCTCATTGTCGCGTTCGCGCTGACGGCGTAGTATGAATATCCATGCACTGCCCCCAAGAATCAATAGTGCCGCGAGGCTAATAATCAAGATGATGACGGTTTTTTACCGGCTTTCGGCTTTCAGTTCTAACGCGCGGTTCTGTTGATGGAGAGCCCCTCGTTCGGATTCCCATTGCGATGCTTTCATGCGGTTGAAACGCTCACTCTGTCGGTTGTTCTGCCCGTTTATATGCGTAAGCTTTATGCGGCCCGATTGCTTAAATTCAATCATTGCATGAAGCAGATTGCTGTAACTGCGGAAATATGCATCATCTTCACCTCGCAATTTGATAGCAAGACTGTCGGCGATTGAGAGGTGGTGCGAGGCACGGTTGACGTCTCCTCTGTTCAAAGCATTTATGGCATATTGGAAATGGAGCATATCGGCGGCACCATTGTCGTGACCTGCTTTGCTGAATATCTCATCGATAAGTCTGTCGCTTTCCCCATCGTGTCCCGATTCAGTAAGAAGCTGTGCCTGTTCAACCATGAGTAGAAACTGCTTGTCACCCCAGTGGCGGCTACGAGCATAGTCGATAAGCTCGTTCACAAGATTTAAGGCTGAGTCTGTTTCTCCGGCATACTCATAGGCAGCCAAGAGCATATACTTTGCCTCCATCTTTCTCAGCGTATCGTTTTCGAGTATATGAAGCCTTTTTGCCAACGGTATGATTTGGCGACCTTGATATTCAGATGTACCGAGCAAGACTCGGATTCTCAATGCCTCTGTCATTAGAGAATCGGGCACATTCGACAGCTTTGTAAGAGAATCAAGCATTGTGATTGACCCCGGAGTGTCGCCAACCCAAAACTTGTAGAATGCAAGTGCGATCCCGCTCCGTATGTCTTTCGCAATATCTTTTCCACGATAATAATTGTGGGCAAAGGTAATCAATGAGTCTCCAATCATTGAGCGGTTACGCTTCATGTGACCGAAGGCGTTGAGGTAGTGGTATTTTGCTTTCAAGGAGTCAACCTTGAGGTCTGACGGATCTATCGCCTTCAAAACAGCCAATGCGCTGTCCGGATTACTCTTCATCAGCTGCTCGGCCTGACCGATTTCCTTGTCATGCGTTGCACCCGACTTCGAACAGGACGCGAGTATGACAATGACTAATAACACGTATATTATTTTTCTCATTTCAATAAGCCGATAGTAGGGTTGTTCTGGTCATTTTTCAGTAAATGATTTACCGCTGTCATATAAGAGTGCGGTCGCCGGCCGGGTTGCCATTGCCATAGACATTCTCGGCATCACGAGCCACGATGTCACGACCGAGCGACCAGTAGAAGCGTAGCATCTCACGGTTCACTTGCGTCGCTGCCTTAATCTGGCTGCGGCGGTATCGTTCTTTTAGTTCCTGTATCCACCGGGAGTATTCGGCATCGGTCTTAATCAGTTTGCTCATGGCTTTACCTTCTTGTAGTTGATCTAATTACAAAATTACAAAAATAATCTAATACTGAGGGCATAATATATCCAATAATCGCCTTACTAATCCAGCAGTCCGACAAGCTCCTTTTTGATGTCTTCGTCAATTACCGTCATAATTTATTTTCCATTTTCTGAGTTACCCAGACAGTCCACTCGTCCAAGTTATCAGTTAGGGATTGAGGATAATCAATCGGGATTATTATATCAGGTGCAATACCAGTTTTGTCAATGCCTTTATCAGGAAGACGACATGATCTGGCTGTAGGGATATATATAGGAAATTTGCTATTAGGCAATGCAGTTTCTCTGGTGGACGAATAATCCAAACATCCACCTGTATTCTCTTTTCCATAAATGGTTGTCCTATCGGAAATCGCCTTAGCCTGAATTAGCAATTCTTCTGTTGCCGAACCATTATTGGCATCAATTATGAAAGCCACTTTTCGAGGTTTCTTTCCACTATAGTTAGGCACTTCAATTTCAATATCTTCCCTGTCAGTCAAAAGTACATACGGTTCGTGAGTATCGTTATATTTATCCAAAATCATTTGAGCCTCAGGAAACTCAGACGCAACCTGCCTTAAAAATTCTATATTATTTTCAGACATTCTGAATTCCACGCTCTTGGTAGTTCCTGAATGGTCATACAATAAGGGCAGCAATGGATGCCAAATACGTTCATCACCACCACCGTTGTAACGCACATCTACGATAAGATTCTCACAAGAGGATATGTTGAAATCTCCGATAGCGTTTTTGACCCATTCAACAGATACTGTTTCCCCATCGAAATCCGGCAAGCGCATCAGAAATGTATTGGATGTAACAGGTTTTGCTATAGGTTCAGGAGAGTATGGATTTATCATTTGATATGGATGGAATTTTCTGCGTTCTGACATATATTTATAAGTTTCCCGATAATTTCCCATATCCAGACCGAGATGCCCGTCATCAAACCATGAATATAGGTTCAGTACGGCATCATAGCCCGGTCTGTTCTGAGTTTCAATCTGATTTCTCAAGGTTGCAACTATTGAATCATATTGCTGTCGATTCGCCTCAGTAATCTTAGTTTCAAAACCGGCATAGCTCGATTCTAATTCATGAAGGGCAAACACAAAATCTTCAAGATTTTGTGCTATGGAGCTATTGGACTGTTCAGTCTGCGCTACAATAGAGGTAACAACTATTACGCAGAACAATGATGTTATGATTCGTTTTCTCATTTGTTCGTGTTTTTATCAAAAGAATACATGTTCGTTACTTAAGTATATAACCATTTGAATATCTTGCAGTAATACTGTCTGAAGAATTGAAGATAGATCCATTCCTATAAGTGCCAATTACTTTCTTTTCCGTATCTAAAATATACCCATTACTATAATGTCCACATACGTTATTATTGGGGTTCATAATATAACCATTGTGCATATATCCAAGAATATCAGATTCTTTTATAGAATTACAGCTTCCTAACATATACATCAGAAAGGATATTGCTACGTTCAATAGCATTTCTGTAAATCGGCATCTTAAAATGTTCATTATAAGTATAATTAAAGCAGTTTGTAACCAATTTTCATAAGTCATGAGGATAATCGGTTTCCTCCTTGTCGTAATTCACTACTCTGGGCTTGTTCTCATCAGGTGTTGATTTCGGACTGACATCGTAAGCTGCTCTCATTTTTGCACCGAAATTGGAGTGCTTATATCTCCACCAGTTGTTGAAAAACTTGTCACGGGTCACGGTAGTGCGACCTCTCCGGTCGTCATAGGTGAAAATGCCGACCTCGGAGTTCGGATTCTGAGTCAGACCATCCGCGACGAAATGATACTCCTCAGAGATATCGTATGCCTCAAGAATCAAGCCGGGAAGTCCACAAAGTTTCCACGGGCCTTCCTGAACAGGTATTTCCGGTGCGAACCATGCTGTCCATTTTCGCCCCCGGTAGTCGGCAATGGCTTTGAAACACTGATATCCGATTATCTCTTTCGTCTCATCCGATATTTCCCATTTTGGTTTTTCCCAATCTTCAGTATATTGACAACGCTCCAGATCGAAGTAATCCCGCTCTGTTACTCTCCCTTCAGGGATATTCTTGTAGATATAGCTCCAATAATGACCGGATAATAATTGTGTGTCATCTCTCTTGTCGCTCATGACTCTTGCTCTGTCAATCTCCCAGAATGTAGCCGGATCAACAGCCATTATTGAATCATTCCATAGTTTCTTTAATCCACAGAACACGGATTTATCCTTTCCGATTCTCAACATAACGGGATCCTTCGTAAAATGAGAGGAACGTTTGGTTGAATCGTAAACCTCTGTCCGGGTATAATGCACTTCCAGTATCGCCGGCTCCGCATCTTTCACCCATTTGTCTGCATAGGCTATCATTGAGGTGGATACCACAAGAATGTATATTAGTAATCTTTTCATAATCATCTTAAACCTTTAATCGGCTTCCCAAATAATCAGGCCGAGTTTAGCAACTACAAAGGTATATCTTACAGCTTTGATTACATGCACACTTTTGTGTGCATTTGAGGTTGGCAAGAGTATTTGCACACAAAAGTGTGCATGAAATTCGATGCCAATAGGGTAATTTTGCCTCAAACAATTATGAATATGGAAAAATCAGGAGGTCTATCAACCGTATTGAAACAAAAAATTGCCAGGACAAAGGTTGCCATTGTCGGCTGTATGGCAGTTGAACTTATAGTGGAGGCTATAAGAAGGCTTGGCTTTGTTGACCTTATATCGGTTTCTGACTGCACTAACTTGCCTGAATGCGATGTGGTAATATGCACCTGCTCCGAAAAAGAGAATTGCAGGGCTGTTGTTACATATTATAGTAGTGTTGGAATTTCTGTAATCTGTGCCTTCAATTTCGGAATCGGGGCCTGCGCCGTCATTTTGCCGCCTCATAAAGAATTGCCACATTTTGTTGAGGATAAGGCTGACAGCGATACTGTCAAGGCTATGCTTGACTATACAAGCGGATACAGTAAATTCTGGCACCTACCCGACAACTATTGGGTTGACGATGCCATTAAATGGGTCTGTACGCCGGAGATAAGCACATCAATCGGTGAATACACCATGACGGCTATGGTCGCACATCTGCTTGTGGCAATAGTAGCGGGCAACAAGGTCAAGACATATCCGAAATGCTATCTCTCGACGATTGCCAACGACGTTAATTAAAGTAGCTTGTAATTGGTGGCGTAAGAAATGGCCTCTGAAATATTGTTTACCTCTAATTTCTCAAATAATCTCCGACGTGCGGATTTCACGGAGTCAAAGGCAAGGTGGGCTTGCTCGGCGATAGCATTGATTGTCAATCCTTGTATTGAAAGGGTCAGTATTTCCTTCTCTGTCTCATTTAAGATAGGAGTGTCACGTACAACCCATTTGTGAAATTGCAGATCATATTCCCAGTAGTCTCTCTTGCCACGGCAGTGCATTGTGATCTGTCCGGCGTTGGAGTGGGTCGATAGCGACACTACGGCAAGTCCGAGCCATATGCTTCCATCTGGCTGATATGCGAATCCAGTGAGCTTGTGGTTTATAAGAATCTTGTCGTGTCCGTTGACGATATGAAAATCGTATGAGATGGTGTATTTCTTTCTCTCGGCGGGAGGAACCTTGTTGATGAAAGAGAATCCGGCCTGGTTAATCTCTAACAGCATCTTGACTTCATCAGCAGGCACATGGTCGAGGTAGAATTGATAACCGAGTTCCTTTATTTCCTGCGCCGACATTCCGCAAAGGAACAGCGGATTTGGCGAGACATACAGGAAATTTTTGCGGAAGTAGTCGATTATATAGACGCTCTGATACGTGGCGTTGGCAAATGCCTCGGCAGTGCGCACGAAAGTGTCGGCAACCCCGTAATCGGGTTCGCCGGTCACCGCGTTTCCGGCAAAGAAGAAGTTTTCAATCTTATTCTCCATATCTTAGAAGTCTCTTTATCCGGCAAAGTTACAGTATGAAAATGACAAAGGCTGTGACATTTGTCACAGTTATCCGTTAAAAAAGCCTTTTTAGTGTTTAATCCTCCGGTTTTTTCTCATCAGGTGTGTGCGGCTATGATTTCGCGGAAGAGATGGATCCAATCACACAATAAACTCAGCATGTACGCTGAATAGTTACTGGAACCGCTTATTTTAGTTAAAAATACGTAAATAAAGGTCATAAATGTACATTTGATTATCAAATTTGATAATTATTTGTTATATTTGCATCGTAAATCAGATACGAAGGAAGTTGATTATGAAAATGAAGAAATAGAGGCATTCATCCTTTATGGCATATCCGAATCTAAAACATATCGTAAATTTAAAAGCAACAGGACTTTAATAAAAGATTTGGATAGAGTGATGAGGATATTGCATACTGTGGATTCATGCAAAGACTTAGAAACCGGATATAAAGCCTTGAACTATGAGCCTTTAAAATATGGGTTGCAGGGGTATAGTAGTGTAAGGATAGGCTTTAATACTAAATACAGGCTTCTGTTTAAGGAAAACGAAAGCAGAATCCGAATATGTTTAATAGAAATATCGGAGCATTATGGAGACAAATAAAGGATATGTTCCAAGGCACGCCGTTCATCCTTTTGAAATATTAAAGGAGGAACTTGTTGCACGTAATATCAGTCAGAAGGAGTTTGCCAAAAGGATTGATATGCAACCCTCGAATTTCAATAGGTTACTGAAAAGTGAGGCCGATGTCTCTTTTGAATTTGCATTGCGATTAGAGAAGGAACTTGATATTCCGGCTGAACATTGGATTAAATACATGAAGGCCTATGTCAGAGACAAGGAGTTGATTGCAGCGCGGGATGAAACCGAAGCCAAGGCAATAGCAGAAGAGGCGGCTTATAATGAAAGGATCTGTGTCAAGGAATTTTACCGCAAACTGAATCTTTCCTATAAAAGTATTATCGAAAAGGTTGCTTATCTTGAAAAATATAGAAGACTTATCTTTAACCCCGAATCCGCATTCAGTCTCGGTTCGTTTAAAAAAAGCGAAAAACGTGTTACTGATTCATATCATCTTTTAACATGGATTATTATTGCCACTGCAATGGCTGATCAAATAACGGAGGGTCTTTCATATATCAATGGTAATGCAAGAAAAGCCGCCGTTGAAATAGCGGATGTAGCCAATAAAGGATTGCTCAATATTGAGAATGTGGCACAGATTCTAAACAAATATGGAATAGGATACGCACATCTTGGGAAACTTGAAAAGACTCCTGTGGACGCCTATTCCACGTTAAGGAACGGGGTCCCTGTCATAATAGCGACATACCGTATTAATGATCGCGACAAGTTTGCTTTTGACATTTTGCATGAACTTGGGCATATTATCCTTCACATTGAAACTGGCATCAAAGAAAACTTTATAAATATTTTTGGAGAATCAGAGGAATATGGTTTTGAGAAAGAAGCAGATTCATTTGCCAAAGACAGCTTGATTCCTCCAGCGGTATGGAAAGATATTATGACCATCCCTGCAAAAAGAATATATCCGGAATATATATGCAAGCTTATCGGAGAGAAAGCAAAAAAAATGGGATTCAATCCCACTATTGCCGTAAGTAGATATAAACATGAATCAAATATCTACAATGTAAGAACGTATCGTTCCCAAGCGTTAATTTAATCTCCGGTGTAATACTATATTGTCATTAGGGCGGCTGCCGCGAGTGCGGTGGCCGCCTTTATTCTGTGGAATGGTGACGCCAATCAGGATAAACACCGTGAAAATCTGAAGAAAAGATAAGTAATTATTGTCCAATCAAAATAAAGCAACCACGGTTACTGTAACCGCTGTTGCAATAATATGAAGTTATACGACAGAGAGATAGAAACTGAGACATTACGACGCATCGAATCCACTCCCATAAACATTCTCGGTATCATGGGCCACGATGTCAAGACCAAGCGAACTTTAATTCAAGTCAACCCCGACATCACTGCCGAGGTTGACTGTCTTTACATGTATTCTTGTATGAAGTTTATCGTAGTAGATTCCGTTTGAGTATAAGAATTAGTTTATTGGCAGACTTTGATTTTGGTTTTCTTTCCGTTAATCCGGAGGGTTACTTTCGGATTTGAGAATTGAGTGATGTGTGGAAAGGAGAGTGTTACAGTTGCCACTCCATCCTTTAACGTAGTCTTGACAGAAGTTGCCGGATATTTTTCACCTTTCCAAGTGGGAATAAGTTTCACATCAGTAACGGTATATCTGTTCCCTGCATTATTATCTGTGAAAACTATTGTCACCTTGTTATTGTAGTTGTTGAATCCCTGACAATGAGGTTTCGCATAGGCTGTCAAACTGATCAGCATGACAAAAATTATGAATACGAGATGTTTCATATCATAGAGATTAGAAGTGTGATTTTTCGTTGTTGTCGGCACCGGTCCACGGTAGCTTTTGAGGTTGGTTTTTATCTCTTTCGAAGTTCAATGAGAGCATCTATCAGGCTGCCGTCCATGGGGATGCCTTTTTCTTCCATCTTGTCGTTCACCTTTTGCTTGACATCGCTGAGGATGTGGGTGTCCATTTCCTCCCAGGAATAAATGTCGGAGCCGTCATCATTGGTGGTGACATGTACGTTATACTCAGTACGGTTGCCGGCCGAATCAGTGACATAGTATATAATCACTGCCTGGAGTTTGTCTCCTTCGAGTTCATGGGTGTCAGACATGCCTACGTATTGGATGCCGGGAACAGAGTCAAGACGGTCAAGAGTGGCCTGTTCAAGATTTTTTTCACGCAGATTTCCTTTGCCCATAGAACATGCGGAGCTGGCGATTGACACTATCAGAATGAGGAGTGCGAGAGTGTAGTTTTTTGTCTTCATTTCACATCGGATTTTAATGATTTTTCTGATGCAAAATTACATCCAAAACGATTTTAACTCCAAATATAAAAGTTTTAAGATGTAAGATGTAACCATCTGAGAATCAGGAGATACGTCTTTCGGAAGTCTTAATGGAGCTTTCTCCGGTCTTAATGGGGTCTTAATACTTGTCACGCTTTTTAAGGAACCCTGCAAAATATTAGGTCAGAAAGTAGGTCAGAAAAACATACCGAGCGAGAGAATGGCCGCCAGATTAAGGTGGAAATCCGGTTAAAGTTTTTTTGAGAAGATTTTGACGGATGTGAAGCCGTCTTTTGTGCATAGCCAGTCGGGTAGGGTGGCAATGTGGCAAAAGCCGGCTTTTTCAAATGCCTTTTCCGATGCCTGGTTCATTTCTTCGATTCTGGACCAAAGGGTATGCAACAACAGAGATTCCGAAGCATAGTCGCAAAGTCTGGCAAGTGCTTCCGAGGCATAGTTCTGCCCCCGCTTATCTTTCAATATATATATACCCACGTAGGCTCTCTTGTGGACTGGAGATATGTCATATATGTCAGCTATGCCGACGGGGAGCATTGTGTCTTTCTCCAAAATGATAAGCCTTAACTGACCTGCCGAAAAAGGGTCGGCGTCATAGCCGAAGGCATAATCGCGGAGCTGGCGGCGGGAGAGGGGGGCTACAGTGTCGCTGTATCGCCATGCGAGAGGGTCGTTTTCCACCTCAAACATGAAGTCGGCGTCCGTGGGCTCAACCGCCCGGAGAATGAGACGATCTGAAGCAAGCATACTGTTTTGTTTATTTTTTTGGAAACGTATCTGAAAAGAGCACCCTGTTTTGTATGGACTTCCCCAATGTGAGTTCGTCGGTATATTCAAGGTCATTTCCTATACTGAGTCCGCGAGCAAGCATGGTGACCCGTACAGGGAGGTCGGCAAGCTTTCTATAAATATAGAAATTGGTGGTGTCTCCTTCTATTGTAGGGCTCAGGGCGAGTATCACTTCCTGAAGGTTTTCTTCCGAAACCCTCTTCACGAGGCTTTCGATTTCAAGGTCGGAGGGGCTTACGCCGTCAAGGGGTGAAATCACTCCGCCGAGCACATGATAGAGCCCCGAATGCTGATGGGTGGATTCAATGGTGATCACGTCTTTCACATTTTCTACAACGCAAACCGTCGTGGCATCGCGCCTCGAATCGTTGCAGATAGGGCAGATTTCATGCTCGCTGATGTTGTGGCAGCGTGAGCAATAGCAGATGTTGCGGCGCATGTTGATGATTGATTCCCCAAGGGCCGTGGCTTCCGACTCATCCCTGCGGAGAATGTGGAGGGCAAGACGTAGCGCGGTCTTTCTCCCTATTCCGGGAAGTTTGGAAAGCTCGTTGACCGCATTTTCAAGAAGTGAAGAATTAAACGATTGAATCATGGTGCAAAATTACAAAAACTTTAAACAACTTAGTCTCGACGTTTGTAAAAACGGGTTAAAAAGATTAGTTTTGCATCAAAATATAAAAAGATGATAGATTATATAAGCGGACCGATAGCGGAGCTCACTCCTACCACTGCGGTGATAGATTGTTCAGGAGTGGGTTATGAACTCAATATATCTCTTATAGATTATGCCGAACTCAACGGTGCCCGAGGCGCATCGGTTGTGAAACTCTTCGTGCATGAGGCAATAAGGGAAGACGCCCATCTTCTTTATGGTTTTTTAACTAAAAGGAGCCGCGAACTTTTTCGCCTGCTTATAGGCGTGAGCGGGGTAGGACCCAACACCGCGCGCCTCATCTTGTCATCGCTTACTGCCGATCAGCTTGAATCGTCGATTGCTTCCGGGCAAGACGCCGCCTTGAAAGCGGTGAAGGGAATCGGAGGCAAAACGGCGCAGCGTATAATAGTAGATCTCCGCGATAAAATAAAAACTGACCCAAGTGCGTTATTTTCAAGTGCGCCAGTGGCGGGAGAAGCTTACGACGATTCGGTTGCAGCGCTTGTCATGCTTGGGTTTACAGCCCAGCAGAGCCAGAAGGTCTTGAAGAAGATATTTGCCGCCGACCCGACACTGAGCACGGAGAAAGCCATAAAGCAGGCTCTCACGATGCTCTGATGATATTCCGGAAACGATTTACCCGACATATAGCCAAGGTGTTGCCTGTGCCAGTTCTGGCGCTGGCTGCCACTGTGATGTCGGTGGGACAATATAAGAAATCGGAGCTCGCACCCCCTCCTCCGCCACCCCCTCCGACAACAGGTTACCTCGACAATACCGCCATCCCAGACAGCGTTATTTTGCCCTCTCCGGTGCAGACTACGTTGCCGACGAATCTTGCCGCGTATGAAGACCGTGAATATGTGGCCGATCTGACTACGCCATCCAATGTCAAGACTGAGCTGGTGTATGACCCCTCTATCGGGATGTATGTGATACACACCAAGCTTGGCGACCGGGATATCGTGGTGCCGTATTTACTTTCGCCGAAAGAATACAATGAAATGGCTACGCGCCGGGAGATGCTTGGATATTTCCGGCAGCGAAACGCAGAAGGGTTTGAAAACAAGGACAAGCAGGCATTCAATCTTTTCGATATGAATTTTGCCTTGGGGCCGCTTGAGAAAGTGTTCGGACCCGGCGGCGTGCGCCTCACCACCCAAGGCTCGATTCAGCTTTCGATGGGAATCAAGAGCAACAAGACCGACAATCCTGCCCTTGCATTGAGGTCAAGGCGCAAGACATTCTTCAATTTCGACCAAAAGATACAGGCTACGGTGGCGGCTTCGGTAGGCGACAAATTGAAGTTCAATATGTCGTATAACACCGACGCTACGTTTGATTTCGATTCCAAGAACCTTAAACTTAATTACGAAGGGAAGGAAGACGAAATAATCAAAAGCATCGAGGCGGGCAACGTGAGCATGACCACCGGATCGAGCCTTATGCGTGGTGGAACTGCCTTGTTCGGTATAAAGTCAAAACTGCAATTCGGAAAACTGACGCTTACGGGGCTTATCAGCCAACAGAACAGCGAGTCGAAAACTGTAAATACGCAAGGTGGCGTGCAATCGACGCAATTCTCGATTAAGGCTGACGACTACGACGCTAACCGTCATTTTTTCCTCGCGCAATATTTCTACGACAATTATGATACTTTCGCTTCCAAACTGCCTCACGTTTCTTCCGGCATTACCATCACGCGAATCGAAGTGTGGGTTACTAACAAGAACGGCAATTATGACGAGAGCCGTAACTTCGTAGGGTTTATGGACCTAGGGGAGAACACACGTCTTGCCACCGATTATTGGGTGCCTAACCAAAGCATTAGGGTGCCGTCGAACCAGAGCAACAATCTTCTCGACGTGATTAAGACGGAATATCCCGATGCGAGAAACATCAGCCAGGTGACGCAGGTGCTTGAGCCTTTGCAAGCGTATGGCATCACCGGAGGACGTGATTATGAAAAGGTGGAGAGTGCAAGGCTCCTCCGCCAGAGCGAATATACGCTCAATCCTACGCTCGGATACATCTCGCTCAAATCCGCTCTAAATACGGATGAAGTGCTTGCCGTGGCATACGAATACACCTATCAGGGAAAGGTGTATCAGGTCGGCGAATTCTCCAATGATGTCACTACCACATCCCAGAGCCTTTATCTCAAGATGCTCAGAGGCACCACCATCTCGCCGAAGCTCCCTATGTGGAAGCTTATGATGAAAAACGTCTATTCCCTCGGTGCCTATCAGCTCCAGAAAAAGAATTTCAAACTCAACATCAAATATCTCAGCGACACCACCGGAATTGAAATCAATTATCTGCCGATAGGGGAGATTTCAAACCAGCCGCTGCTTCAGGTTATGAATCTTGACCGTCTGGATTCCAACCAGGAGTCGAATCCCGACGGATTTTTCGATTATGTGGAGGGTTATACCGTGCAACCCGCCAACGGCAAGATTATTTTTCCCGTGGCAGAACCTTTCGGCTCTCATCTCGAACGCAAAATCGGCAACCCGACGCTTGCCGCCCCTTACGTGTATAAGGAACTTTATGACTCCACTCTCGTGGTTGCCAAGCAGTTTGCCGATAAAAACAAGTTTTCGCTTTCCGGAGAATATCAGGCATCTAATGGTGCCACAATACGTCTGAACGCCATGAATGTGCCACGCGGTTCGGTCGTGGTGATGGCGGGTGGTGTTGTGCTTACGGAAAACAGCGACTACACGGTTGACTACAGCATGGGCATAGTGACCATTACAAACCAAAGCATCATCGATTCGGGCACCAACGTGAGCGTGACGCTTGAAAACCAGTCGCTTTTCAGCATGCAGCGCAAGACTCTCCTTGGACTTGACGCCCAATATCGCTTCAACAAGGATTTCACACTTGGCGGTACGATTATGAATTTTTCCGAAAAGGCTCTGACCGAGAAGGTGAATATCGGTGATGAAGTCGTCAACAATACGATGTGGGGCCTTAATCTTAGCTACAACAAGGAGTTCATGTGGCTTACTAATCTGCTTAACAAGGTACCGACCATAAATGCCACCGCCCCGTCGTCGTTCAGGTTGAATGCCGAGTTCGCGCAGCTTGTGCCCCATAAGCAGAAAACCGGAACCACAAAAGGATCGTCGTATATCGATGATTTCGAAAGCACGCAGACCGGCGTGGATTTGCGAAACCCTTATTCATGGACACTTGCTTCCACCCCATACGATTCCGGAGCGGACGCGCTTTTCCCGGAAGCTGCCTTGTCGAACAATGTGGATTACGGCAAAAACCGCGCACTCCTTGCTTGGAACTATATCGACCGTATGTGGACTCAGAAAAATTCATCAATGCTTCCCGGATATTTGAGAAACGACTTGAAACAGCTTTCCAACCCCTACGTAAGGGAAGTGCTTGTAAGGGAGATTTATCCCGGCAGAGATGATGTGTATGGTGAATCTGACTACATACAGACGCTCAACCTTTCGTTCTATCCTAAAGAGCGGGGACCCTATAACCTTGATGCCGACCGAATTGACGATGACGGTAATCTTCTTTTCCCGGAAAAGAGGTGGGGTGGCATAATGAGGAAGATGGACAACACCAACTTCGAGAATTCGAATGTGGAGTATATCCAGTTCTGGTTGCTCGACCCATTCCTTGACAGCGAGAATAAGAACACGGAAGGCGGCGACCTTTATTTCAATTTCGGTGAAATCAGTGAAGATATCCTGAAAGACGGAAAGAAAAGCTATGAAAACGGAATTCCAATCGATGGCAACAATCAGTTTATCGCCGAGACGAACTGGGGAAGGGTATCGACACAGAATTCGCTTACTTACGCTTTCGAGAATGCGGAAAACGCACGCCCGATGCAGGACGTGGGTCTCGACGGCCTTCCCAACGACGACGAATATACTTTCGGTTCATATTCCGATTATCTGAATCAGTTGAGAATGAAGCTCCCTTCCTCCACTATTTCTAAAATGGAGGAAGACCCGTTCTCTGCGATGAACGACCCCGCCGGCGACAATTATCATTTTTATCGCAGCGACTACTACGACGAGCACCGCACTTCGATTCTCGACCGCTACAAGCATTACAACGGAGTGGAGGGGAACTCGCTTGCGCCGGAACAGAGCGACAACCGGCTTTACCAGTCTTCGCGAAGCGTGCCCGACGTGGAAGACATAAACCAGGACAACACTCTCAACGAGTATGAAAGATATTTCCAATATAAAGTGTCGATACGCCCTGAAGATCTTGTGGTTGGCAAAAACTACGTGACAGACCGTCGCGAGACGGTGGTACCCACCAGGGAGGGACATGCCACGACCGTATGGTATCAGTTCAAAATACCTCTTTCGCAGCCTGATAAGGTGGTCGGTGGAATTTCCGATTTCTCCACCATACGTTTTGCGCGAATGTTTATGACCGGTTTCAAGGAGGTGACTCATCTCAGGTTCGCCACGCTTGAGCTTGTAAGAGGGGAGTGGCGTGACTATAAGTTCAATCTCAACAGCCGTAACGACTCTCCCGCCGAGGGAGAACTCGACATGTCGATTGTCAACATCGAGGAGAACAATGGCAGGAAACCTGTGAACTATGTGCTTCCACCGGACGTAACCAGAATCCAAGACCCCGGACAGATGCAGGCCACGCAGCTTAACGAGCAGTCGCTGCAGATGAAAGTGACCGGACTTCAGCCGGGTGACGCCCGCGGCGCATACAAGAACACCCAGCTCGACCTGCGCATATACCGCAGGATGCAGATGTGGGTGCATGCCGAGGCAAACATCGACGACCCCACGAATTTGAAGAACGGCGACCTTGCCATCTTCGTGCGTCTTGGTTCTGACGTGAAGAATAACTATTACGAATATGAGATTCCCCTCGAACTAACCCCGGAGGGAACATACGATAATTTCCAGACGTTAGACCGTCAGGTGGTGTGGCCCATATCAAACTTCCTGAACGTGCCGTTCAATCTATTTACGGGTGTTAAGACCTCACGCAACCATGATCGCAGCGCGAATGTGGAAGGGGTGGGCTATAACATATATTATTCGATGCATGACCCCGACAATGAAAAGAATACAGTGGGAGTGCTCGGAAACCCAAGCCTCAGCGACGTGAGGGTGATGCTTATCGGAATACGCAATAAGTCGAATTCAGTTAAAAACGGTACAATCTGGGTGAATGAGCTTCGTGTGACCGATTTCAATGAAGACGGCGGCTGGGCTGCCAACGTCAACGCCAACCTGTCGATGAGCGATATCGCCATGCTTAATTTCGCCATGCATAAGGAAACGGCCGGCTTCGGCGGTGTTGACCAAGGTCTGTCGAGCCGTAGGCTTGACGATTATGAGCAATATAATTTCGCCATACAAGGCGACGTAGGTAAGGTGTTCCCGGCCAAAGCAAAACTAAGCGCCCCGATTTATTATTCGAGGTCGTCGGAGAAAACTACTCCGAAATATAATCCCCTTGACCAGGACATCCTGCTTAAAGATGCCTTGAAGGCCGCCACGACACGTCAGGAAAAGGATTCCATCAAAAATTATTCCATCACAAGGACCACTGTGGAGAGTTTCTCGATTTCAAATCTGAAATTCAACGTGCAGAGCAAGAACCCGATGCCTTGGGACCCTGCCAATTTCCAGGTGTCGTTTTCTTTCAACCGTCAGAAGTTCAATGACCCCAATACAGAATATCAGCACACGAACGACTATCGTGGTTCGTTCCAGTATTCTTACTCTCCTTATGTGAAACCCATAAAGCCGTTCTCTTTCCTGAAAGGGAAGAGCAAGACTGCAAAATTCTTTAAAGACTGGGGTATTAACTGGATGTTCAATAGCCTGACCTTCTACACCAATATAAGCAGGTATTATTATGAAGAGCAGACGCGAAGCCAGGTTGACGCAGGGTTCCAGCTCCCGGTGCAGGTAAGCAAAAATTTCCTTTGGGACCGTCAGCTTAACTTGACATGGAACATAATCCAATCGCTAAGCCTATCGTTTGCAAGCAACACGACGGCAAGAATCGAGGAAACAATCGGCGCGGTCAACAAACGTCTTTTCCCTGACAAATACCGCGACTGGCGCGACACCGTGTGGTCTTCGATAAAAGGCCTTGGCACGCCGTGGAACTATAACCAGACGTTTACCGGAACGTATCGTGCGCCGTTCAACAAGATAGGGGTGCTCGATTACCTTACCGGTTCGTTGAGCTATACTTCGACCTATAGATGGGACAAAGGTGCGACCGTTGACGACCTTTATCTCGGAAACTCCATCCAGAACCAGTCAATCTGGAATGCCGACGCACGTCTGAATTTCGAGACGCTTTACAACAAGTCGAAATATCTGCAGGCCATCAACAAGAGGTTTGCAAAAACTCCTGCGCGCCCCAACGCCGGCAATGCGAGGAAAAATACGAAACCAACCGTCAAAAAATTCGAGCGGGCCGTCACATTGGCTGCCGACACGAGCACGGTGGTGAAACACAATCTGAAGACAAAGAAACTGAAGATTTCCGCCACTAAGTCCGGTAAGCCTTACAGGATAGAGACCAAGGTTATCGACGATAATTCCATAGAGATTCTTACCCGTGACGGCGGAAGCATCAAACTTCTTGTAAGGGAAGACAAAACGGAGCCGAAAAAGTCCGTAATAAAAGAAGCGTCGGAATATGCGTTGCGTTTCCTTATGATGCCCAGAAGTCTTTCGTTCAGATGGAGGAGTTCGCATTCGCTCAATCTCCCGCAGTTCTCGCCCAACGTAGGCGATATTTTCGGACAAAGCACAAAATATGGCCCAATGGCGCCGGGGCTTGATTTCGCATTCGGTTTCTTCGACGAAAGTTATGTCAACAAAGCCCTCGACCGCGGATGGCTCCTTACCTCCGACGAAATGACCTCACCGGCCATTTGGAATCAAGGAAAGGAGTTTAATTTCGAACTTACGCTTGAACCTGTCAGAGGGCTAAAGGTGGTGCTTACGAGCAATCTCACCGATAACAGGACCCGTCAGATTCAGTTTATGTTTGCAGGGATGCCGACGTCTATGAGCGGTTCATATACGCGCACTCATGTGGCTTTGGCGAGCGCGTTGAGAACGTCGAAAGCCGACAACGGGTATCAGTCGGATGCTTTCGACAAGTTCCTTGCATATATCCCCCGGATCGCTAACCGTATAGAGGAGCGTTATCGTGGCACGTCTTATCCCACCACCGGGTTTATGGAAGGCTCCACGCTCGGGGGCACGCCTTACAATCCTCTCGTAGGGAGTGTGAGCACCACAAGCCCGGATGTCCTGATTCCGGCATTCATAGCGGCGTATAGCGGTTATAGTCCGGATAAGGTCACTCTCGAGCATTTCCCGGGACTTGGGGCGATGCGTCCGAACTGGCGCGTCACTTATGACGGTTTCTTGCAACTCGGAAAGATGAGCAATATTTTCAAGGCGTTCACGGTGTCGCATGCCTATCAATGCACTTATTCGGTGGGCAGCTATTCGAGTTATCTTAATTGGGTAGGGGTTGACGGCAATATGGGATTCATGATGGACGAAATGACGCGCCAGCCTATCCCTTCATCCCCCTATAATATTTCGTCCGTAGCCATTACGGAGAAGTTTGCGCCGCTTGTGGGCGTTAACATGACGTTCAAGAATGATTTGTCGGTAAATGCCGAATATCGTGATTCCCGCACTTTGAATTTGAATTCTTCCGCCGGACAGATCGTGGAAACCACAAGCAAGCAGCTTTCGGTGGGTGCGGGTATGAAGATAGCCAATTTCAACCGGGTTGTGAAGTTCGGCAGTTCGCAGGGTGGCGCCACCAACGACCTTTCGGTCAACCTTGATTTCGCATTCAGCAACAACCAGTCGCTGATAAGAAGGATAGAGACTGCCTACACACAAGCCACGCAAGGCACCCAGACCTTCTCCGTCAATTTTATGGCAAGTTATCAGATGAGCCGTAAGGTTACGATTTCGGCGTTTTTCGACCATCAGGTCAACACTCCGCTTGTCTCTAACGCATCATACCCGACATCAAACTCCAATTACGGAATTGCCCTCAATATCTCGCTTGCGCGTTGATAAAGGATTTCGTCAAGATACAACAAGAGGGTGTTGCGGAAACGCAACACCCTCTTCATAATTGGTGTCAGGAAAGGATTTCAGGTATTTGTGTAGGAGAGGTGGCAATCGCTTTCAGATTGCCGAACCGGTCAATCAGAAATGAACGGCATCCTGTATTTGTCTGGAAATCCTCGAGCACATCGGATGTAACGTCGTCTTTATCGAGGGAGACGACCTTATCGGATATTCGGTCGATTTTAACAATCTCGCTTGCAATAGACTCATCGGAATCTATGCATACGCTGACAAATCGGGTTGATTTGTGATTCTCGGAATCAGCGAGTTGGGAGAGAGTGCGGTTGGCAATGCGCGACGAAGGGTCGGAAGCCGACCAAAAGTTCACGAGAATCTGCTCACCTTCGAGAGGCTTGAGATTCTTGTCAGCATTGGCGGAGAGAGTGAGGGATGGTGCCTCGGAGCCTATTTCAAGGGTATGGCTACCGGAGGGGATTGAAGATGTGAGAAACGCGGCAAAAACAAACGAAAAAACTAAATTTTTAGATTTCACAATTACTTGTTTTAGTTACACAATAGCCGTCTGCGCATCATTGCTGACGCTTTTCATGGAGACGACAAAAATTAACTCTAAACAAGGGGTGTAAGGCAGGTTGCCAAGCCTGCAAGTCAATTTAAAATAACCCCTTGGGCTGTCACGAATAGGGACTGAAGCCCTGTGGTTGTCACGAATTGGAAAGTGAAATTTACTTTCCGGGTTGTCACGAATGGAGAAAATCTCCGGGGTTGTCACGAAATGGAAGGGTAAGTCCTTCCGGGGTTGTCACGAATTTTGTCACGAAATGGAAAGTGAAATATACTTTCCGAGGTTGTCACGAATAGGGCGAAACGATATTCCTACGGAAAAGGAATCGGGAATGCCCACAAAAATACTAACAAATAACAGTCGGTATATGTTTCTAAAACGTGTTATAAAACATATTATTGCCCTCCATCCCAATAAAAACGTTAAAAAAAATGTCAGATAATGCCATTTTATAGGGCTTTTGATTCTGTTTCGAAATAAGGGTTGACCGTATGTCCTGAAATGCTATGGTTAATTTGTCAGAACTAAATAAAAGCCCCACTGAAAAATCAGTGAGGCTAATGGTGGTAATTAATGAAATTCAGAATCGCCAGACGGGATAGCTGAATACTTTTGTGTCGTTTCTTCTCTTATACCATATTGTCATTGCTACAGCCAGTATTATACTTATGACACGCACTATATTTGATACAAGTCCACCGGCGGCGACTTCTGTTCCTTCCATAGAGAATATTACCCATGCACCGTTCATTAACATGTGTAGTCCCACGGGAATCCATAAATTGAAGTTCCATTCCACATACATCCAACTGAAATATAAAGCGCCAATAAACGTAACTCCAAACGCGGCTAAAGCAGAGAGAGGGTCATGTCCCTGATAGAGATGTACTGAACCAAAATATAATGCCGGTAAGATTACTGCCCAACCGAAACCGGTCTTTGCATATCGGAAAAGTAATCCGAACATGAATGCACGACAAATCAATTCTTCCTTAAAACCGGGTAGGATGCTTTTCTGCAAAAGTAAGGGAAAGGTTAGATCGGAATTTATTCCCCCGAAAAACGGGAAGATTATGTAGAGGGGAGCCACACATAGAAGTGCTATTCCTAATCCTTTGATTATATTCCTATTTAATCCGAGAAAAGAAAATATCTCTTTGGGTTTTATGACGAGAGCGGTCAATATGAGAACCGGGATTATGACAATTAGATCCCTGACAACTTTATTCAATAGACTGCCTGATGCTATGCCAAGCGAAGATGTTATCTTCCACGCATTATTCCATAAAAGTGCAATAATGACACTGGCTACAATAGAATAAAGTATTTTTGCCGTTTTTGATGTAAGTTTAAGCATGTTGCTATGATTATGTTTCCGATTGCAAAATTACCAAAAATCGGGTAGGTATGCTAATACGCTGCTGATTTTTTCTCACTGTTGACCAATCTAATGAAAATGATTATCTTTGCAGGTATAAAAAACTAAACCCGATAGCTTGACGAATCAGGGGCTACCGGGAATCAACACTGCAAAAGTAGTGCTTTCTTTTGATTAAAACAAATTTTTACTCCTAAAAGATTGTAAAGCAGGTGAAATTCGTCGATTTTCAGAATATATTGTCCCCGGAAAGGCTCAACAGATATGTAGCTGCCTGTGATAATGACACCCGAAAAGCCATGTCGCTTTACCGGTTGAATCTTCATCTGTCACAGGAAGTATTTACTTTGTTGAGTTGTTTCGAGGTAGCGTTAAGAAATGCCATTGACCGTGAGCTCACAGCTCGGTTCGGAGAGAACTGGCTCCGTGATTCAGTTATGGCGGGAGGTATATTCGATATTGCCAGTTGCCGAGATAGTGCGCGAATAATCACCAAGGCTTTTAACCGTCTGAACAGAAATGGTGAGTACACCCATCATAAACTTCTCGCAGAAATGGAGTTCGGAGTGTGGAAATATATGTTTGCCAATCCTCAGTATCGTGCCACCGGGCAGATTCTTCTCCGAATATTTCCGAACAAGCCCCGTTCTTCGGCAGAGGTTCAATACAACAATGCCTATATGTTTAATGAACTTGACGGCATCAATATCCTCCGAAACAGAATAGCGCACCATGAGCCTATTTGTTTTGCGAAAAGGCAATCCCAAATCGGAACAGCATACATCCTCAATGCTTATCAAAATCTTCATAAGCTGTTTATGTGGATGGGCATCGACAGCCATTCTTTGCTTTATGGACTTGACCATGTGCAGCAAGTGTGCAACCGAATAAATGCCATTTAGTTTAGTGGATATTGCTGTCATTGAAGCCGTCAAAAACGGCTTTATGACGCAGATTGGCTCCCGGAGGCTCAAAAAGCTTGCATATATCGACCCCGTTTCGTAACTTCGCCGCCGTGACGGAATCATATCCGTCGGAAAAGAAAGACACACATCGGCAATCACCGGAATAAACCGGACATCGCAGAATAAATCCGTTTTTTATTTTGTTGGAAACGATGAGAAGATGCCGGCTTACGGCTACTTTTCCGTATGGAGTCTATCATAATTTGTGCAATCATGACTTCAAATTTTGTCAGTCGCAACGTAATATACCTGGATTCTGCAAGGTATGATATGATACAAAAATAACCGGGCGGAGAGGTTCCGTCCGGTTATTTTTGAGAAATAGCTTTGTTTTTATAGGCTATGCATAGATGTTTGAGAATCAAATTGCTGAGCAAACATGCCGAAGGCATGTCCCTACATTCGGAATTGCACAAATTCTTTGTGTTTCTTTAGTTTTTGAAGAGGAGTTCGTCGCCTTGGCGGTCGATGATGATGGGGTGCTCGCGGTCAACCTTTTGGGCAAGAATGTCTTTTGAAAGCTGGTTGAGCACCATCCTCTGGATTGTACGCTTCACAGGACGGGCACCGAATTCGGGGTCGTAGCCGTCTTCGGCAAGAAGCTCGAGCGCGGGCTTGGTGACTTCAAGTGTAACACCGTTGGATGCCAACATCTTCTGTACGCCCTTCACCTGAAGGTCAACGATTTCCTGTATTTCCTTACGGTTGAGAGGCGTGAACATCACAATCTCGTCGATACGGTTAAGGAATTCCGGACGTATCTTCATCTTCAGGAGGTCCATCACTTCCTGTTTGGTCTTGTCAATCACTTCGTCGCGGTTTTCATCCTTCAGGTCGGCGAAGTTCTGACGGATAAGGGGAGAACCCTCGTTTGAAGTCATGATAATGATGGTGTTCTTGAAGTTGATGAAACGTCCCTTGTTGTCGGTTAGACGACCGTCGTCGAGAACCTGAAGAAGAATGTTGAATACATCGGGATTTGCTTTCTCGATTTCGTCAAACAGAACCACACTATACGGTTTACGCCTTACGGCTTCGGTGAGCTGACCGCCCTCTTCGTAGCCTACGTATCCCGGAGGTGCCCCGACGAGGCGCGATACAGAATGCTTCTCCATATACTCCGACATGTCGATACGGGTCATCATGTCTTCGTCGTCAAACAGATATTCGGCGAGTGCTTTCGCAAGTTCCGTCTTACCTACACCCGTTGTTCCAAGGAAAATGAACGAACCGATGGGGCGGCGCGGGTCGTTAAGACCGGCGCGGGAACGTCTCACGGCATCGCTTACAGCCTTGATGGCGTCGTCTTGCCCGATGACACGCTTGTGGAGTTCCTCTTCAAGATGGAGAAGTTTTTCCTTCTCGCTTTGTGCCATTTTCTTAACCGGAATACCGGTCCAGCGGGAAACGATTTCGGCGATGTCTTCGGCATCCACCTCTTCCTTAATCATGGCCCCTTCGCCCTGGAGTTGTTTCAGTTTTTCCTGGGTGGCTTTGTTTTCGTCTTCCTTCTGCTTGATTTTGCTGTATCTGATTTCGGCCACCTTTGCATAATCGCCTTCGCGTTCAGCCACCTCAGCTTCGTGGTTCAGCTGCTCGATTTCAATCTTGTTCTGCTGAATCTTATTGATTTCGGTCTTCTCTGCCTGCCATTTGGCTTTAAGCGATTTTTCGGTGTCGCGGAGATTGGCGAGGTCTTCGTCTATTTCCTTCACCTTATATTTGTCGCCTTCCCTCTTTATCGCTTCGCGCTCGATTTCAAGCTGTTTGATTTTACGGGAAGCTTCATCGAGGGCCTGCGGCATGGAATCCATTTCAAGACGCAGCTTGGAGGCCGCCTCATCGATAAGGTCGATGGCTTTGTCAGGGAGGAAACGGTCGGTGATATAGCGCACGCTCAACTGCACGGCGGCGATAATCGCTTCGTCCATAATGCGTACTTTATGGTGGTTCTCGTAACGCTCTTTCAACCCACGGAGAATTGATATGGCCGAAATTTCGTCAGGCTCGTCAACCATCACTTTCTGGAAACGGCGCTCAAGGGCCTTGTCTTTTTCAAAATATTTCTGATACTCGTCGAGGGTAGTGGCTCCGATGGAACGAAGCTCTCCACGTGCGAGTGCAGGCTTGAGGATATTGGCGGCATCCATTGCTCCTTCTCCCTTTCCTGCTCCCACGAGGGTGTGTATTTCATCTATGAAAAGTATAATCTCACCGTCGCTTTGTGTCACCTCGTTGACGATTGCTTTCAGTCGCTCCTCGAATTCACCTTTATATTTGGCTCCTGCCACGAGGGCTCCCATGTCAAGGGAATAAATCTGCTTCGATTTCAAGTTTTCAGGCACGTCCCCACGTACGATACGGTGGGCAAGTCCTTCCGCAATGGCTGTCTTGCCCGTGCCCGGTTCGCCTACGAGCATAGGATTGTTCTTCGTGCGTCGAGAAAGAATCTGAAGCACGCGCCTTATTTCTTCGTCACGCCCGATGACAGGGTCGAGTTTGCCATTTCTGGCACGGTCGTTGAGGTTAATGGCATATTTGCTGAGTGCCTGGTATGACTCTTCGGCGCTTTGTTGGGTCACTTTGTTGCCTTTGCGGAGTTCCATGATGGCCGCCTTCAAGCCGTCTTCCGTGATTCCAGCGTCTTTAAGAATCTGTGAAGCTTTGTTTTTCGATTTAAGGATACCCATCAGGATAGCCTCCACGGAAACGTATTCGTCACCCATGGATTTAGAGAAATCGATGGCTTTCTGAAGGGCATCGTTTGATTCACGGCTAAGGAATACGTCGCCGCCCGACACCTTCGGAAGGCTTTGGATATCTTTGTCAATGGCCATATTCACTGCGTTCAGGTTTGCCCCGAGCTTCTGGAATACGAAATTGACAATCGTCTCGCTCTCCGAAATCAGAGCTTTCAGAATGTGGACAGGCTCGATTTGCTGTTGTCCGTTTTGCCGGGTCAGCTCAATGGCTTTCTGCACCACTTCCTGCGATTTGATTGTGAAATTGTTAAAATTCATATATGCGTTGAATTAAGGTTGTATTTTTCGTAGATAATTGCCGGTAAGGGGGGAGATAATCCGGTGTATAGAATCTGTTTTCATTAAGGATAGAATTCAATTCATAAATATTAACAATTAACCTGAATAATGGTTGAAATGCAATTTATGAATCATTCAAGATAGAGTCATACAAAAACCGTGCCGAAACGCTCCGTCCATCTTGCGTACATTATTTATCAGCCCTCAATATTTCAATCCAGTAATCGTCGGGGTCATTGATGAAGTAGAGGCCCATTTCGTGGTTTTCATAGCAGACACACCCCATGGCGCGGTGATATTCCCTTATGTCGTCGTAGTCGCCGTCAACTTTCATAGCAAGATGGCTTTCGTTTTCACCGAGGTCGTAATTCTGCGGATGGTCTCTAAGCCAGGTAAGTTCCAGACGGAACCTTTCACCCGGGCGAGACAGGTAAACAATCTTGAAAGCACCATCGGGATGCGTTATTTCGCCTGTTTTTTCCAATCCGAGAGCTTCCTTGTAAAATTTAATACTTCTTTCGAGGTCCGTGACGTTGAAATTCACGTGGTCAAAATGTGCTGAAATCTGCATATTGTGTATAAAATTATGTTATTCCTTATATGGATAACAATATTTAAGTAAATTTTGTCCGGAATATTGCAGATGAAAAGAAAAAAGTTTTACCTTTGTAGTCGGAAACCATGGAGAACGTTCCCTTAGCTTTCCTAAAATAATTATGGGAAATCTGGAGCTTGCCGGTTAGGTTCCCGAAATCGGACAACATAACTTCATTTTACAATAAAATAACATAATCATGAGCAAACCATACGTATTGGGTATCGACATAGGAGGTACCAACACAGTGTTTGGAATAGTTGACGCACGCGGTCAGGTGATAGGCAGCGATTCTATCAAAACTCTGAAACATGCCAATTTCGATGACTACGTCGAAGAAATGCATCAAGGTGTGGAGCGTCTTTTGAAGGCGTTCGACGCTGAAGATAAGATTCATGGAATCGGAATCGGCGCTCCTGACGGCAATTACTATACCGGCGAGATTGTTAAGGCTCCTAATCTTCCCTGGGGGTGGGGGCCGGTGGTGCCTTTGGCAGAGAAGGTGAGCAAAGTGTTCGGGGGTATTCCTGTGGCGGTCACCAACGATGCCAATGCGGCTGCTCTCGGAGAGATGACATACGGTGCGGCGCGGGGAATGAAGGATTTCATCATGATTACGCTTGGCACAGGCGTGGGATCCGGCATCGTAGTCAACGGCCAGCTTGTATATGGCCATGACGGTTTTGCCGGTGAGCTCGGCCACGTAATCGTGAAACGCAATAACGGACGTGTCTGCGGTTGTGGAAGAACCGGATGTCTTGAAACCTATTGCAGCGCCACCGGCGTGGCACGCACGGCGCGTGAATTCCTTGAGATACGTACAGAACCTTCAACCCTTCGTGATTTGCAGATTGAAGATATCACTTCGAAAGACGTATATGACGCAGCAGTAGCGGGAGATAAGCTTTCCAAGGAGATATTCGATTATACGGGGACAATACTCGGACAGGCTATGGCAGATATGGTGGCATTCTCAAGCCCCCAGGCCATTATTCTCTTCGGAGGCCTTGCCAAGAGCGGCGAACTTCTGATGCGTCCTCTTAAAGAAGCGTTCGACAAAGCGATTCTGCCGATTTATAGAGGCCAGACAAAGATATTGCTTTCCGAACTGAAAGAAAGCGATGCCGCTGTGCTCGGCGCGTCGGCTCTCGGTTGGGAAGCCAAATACCGTTATGAGGCTCCCACACCTGCCGCCACCCTTCCGGTAGTGGAGGAATAACTGGTGTTTGTATAGCTACATAAAAAACAAGGCGTGTCACCGGAAACGACACGCCTTGTTTTATGTATCGTTGTCAGAAAAGTTTCAGTTCCTGGTATAGACGATGCACCGGGAGACCCATGACGTTGTAGAAACTTCCGTTGATTGAACTGACCGCTACCGCCCCGATCCATTCCTGTATGCCGTATGCCCCCGCTTTGTCAAGCGGTATGAAATTCTCTACATAGTAGATGATTTCCTCATCGGTTAATTCAGCGAAGGTCACGTCTGAAACGGTGGTGAAAGACGTGCGTTTGTCTTTTGTAGATATCGTCACCCCGGTGGCAACCTGATGGGTTTTGCCGGAAAGGAGCCTCAACATCCTCGCAGCGTCTTCTGCATCTTTAGGCTTCCCGAGAATTTTATCCCCGCAAATCACCATTGTGTCGGCAGTTATAACAAGCTCGTTGTCTGTGATTTTATGCTGATAAGCGTCTGCCTTTACAGACGATATGTATTGCGGGACATCTACAAGGGGTATTGTTCCCGGAAAACTTTCATCGATTCCTCCTATATTAATAACGTTGAAAGGAATCCTTAACTGTTGAAGCAGTTCCCGCCTTCGCGGGGACTTGCTTGCAAGCATTATTTTATATTTCTGAAGATTTGTCAGCATGTCATTGATTTATTAAAAACGTGTTTTGTCTTACCATCCGAATGCTTCAGCGTCAGACAGCCATTTGTCTTGAGCTTTCATCGTTTGTTCCAGAATGTCGCGCGCACAGCCGTAGCCTCCTGTGAATTTCGATATATAAACAGCGGTTTCTTTCACTTCCCACACTGCATCAAACGGGGCAGCCGGCAGTCCGACGTTTCTCAGGCAGGGAAGGTCGGGTATGTCATCGCCCATAAAAACCGTTTCTTCCTTTTCCAGTCCGTGGCGTTGCATCCATTCTTGGAGAATGGGAAGTTTTTTCGATGCCCCCATGTAGATATCGTGTATGCCGAGCGATTCGAACCTTGTTCTTATGGCTTCGGACTTTCCTCCGGTTATTATGGCTATTTTGTAACCTCTCTTTATAGCGAGTTGGAGAGCGTAGCCGTCTTTTATGTTAACCATGCGGCGCGGATAGCCGTCAGACCCGAGTGGGATAGTGGATGGCGACAACACCCCGTCAACATCGAAAGCGAACGCTTTTATTTTTGTAAGGTCGTAGCTTATGGAACTCATTATCGTAATTGATTATCGGAAAGTGTGAAGATTCTGTTGTTATGGGTTTTCAGGATTATCTGGGCTGTCATTTCCTCGTAAAGATCTCTCAGATGCCTTTCCCCTTTCAGCATGTCTATATGGGCGTCGAGCACATTTCGGTCAAGCCTTGCCGCCGGCCCTGTCTGCGCCTTTGAAGGGGGTATGGACTGAAGCTTGTCGATTGTTTGCCTGAGCAAAGGCAGCATCACGGAATAATCCATGCCGTTTTCTTTAAGGATGTCGTCGGCAATAGCCATGAGATGGTTGGTGAAATTGCATGCGAACACGGCGGCGAGGTGCAGTCTCTTTCTGTCGGCGGAATCGGCGAGCCTTACGTTGCCTGAAACGGAGCGGGCGACGTCAAGGAGGGCGTTTTCCGCTTCTTCGGAATTCCCTTCTATGAAGAAAGGGATATCGGAATAATTCAGTTCAACATCTTTTGAGAATGTCTGCATCGGGTAAAACACACCGGAGGCTTTGGCGGTTCCTTCGAGCACTGCCATAGGCACCGATCCTGATGTGTGGGCTATCAGTCCGGCTTTCCCTTTTAGCCTTTTTGCGGTTTCGGCAATCGCGTCGTCTTTTACCGCGATAATGATTATGTCGCTTTTATCGGGAAGACCGGTTAACGTGCGTGAGCCGATGAGTGAAACGTCATATCTTTTCCCCCTCAAAGCTTTGGCGAGATGTGTCCCAACATTGCCTGTGCCGACGATGGTTATGCGGCAGCCGGAGGGTATATTATCGGTGTTTTTGTCCATGAGCTTATGTTTATAAAACTGCGTGTCGATATCTTTGATTCCATGAAAAGAGTGCCGCCATCCCCATCGTCTGACGGAGGTTGATTTCAACCAAAGGGTTAAGTCCTCCGGATTGTGTCGATAGCATGTCGATTCCTGCGGGGCCTGAATAATAGGGGGCTATCATCACGTCGAGAGCTTTTTTTTGAGCTTCGACCACTCTGCCGCTCCAGAAAGGCGTGAGCCGGCTTATATTGTCCCATATTGTTTCCTGGGGTTCCAATACATTGCCTGAGTAGCGACCGGATGAAGTGGTGTGAAATAATGAAAGTCCTAAAAAGTGAGCTTCCCCGTTTTTGCATTCCCATTCTGTGGCGAAATCGCCCGTCCGTTTGAAAGCTTTTTCCGCCAAGACGGATCCTTGTTTCCTTATGGCTCCCGAAATCCATTCTTCCGCTTTTTTATGACCTATTTCGGAGGCGTGTATCACCCCTCTGCCGGAACTGCTCCAGGGCATTTTGAAATATGCGTCCCCTTCTTGGCGGAGAAAAAACATCGCGCTTTCCGTGTCGTTGCATTCTAAGGCGACAGGCACCTCTATTTCGTCCAGAACTTCCGAAAGAAGCATCTGCATGCCGATTGATGTGCGTCGGTGAGAAAGTTCTCTCAGTTTGTCGATTTCATCTTCGGTTTTCAATAATGAAAGGGGCATTCCGAGTCCGAGCATCGTATGGAGAAGCGAATGGTTCCAGCCCCACGGCTTGAATTCCACAATTTCCTGCCGTAGGTCGGAAATGATTTCAGGAATTTCTTTTAACGAGACTATGTTCAGAGCTTTGGCGGCGACTGCTTCGGAATAAGGATTGGAATATGAATTGCATCCTGCTGCATCATCGACGATTATGTAATCTCCGTTTTTTGCAAATGTGGCGGGAAAGAGCTGCATCTCATGCTTGAGCATGGCAATCTTCTTCGGAGGATTATAGTGTTTCCTTCCGTTGGCGAGGGCATAGTCTGTCTCGGGGTTGAAATAATGTAGCGCGATTGTGGAATACTTCATAACTAAAAAAGCCGGAACTGCTTCCGGCTTATAAGTCACATATACCAAAAACGATTATAATCAATCGTTGAGACGGTCTCTCTCTTTAGCCGGATTGGCAAAGTAGAGTTTGTGTTCGATATACTCCTGGGTGGCAATCAGAGTTGGCTTGGGGAGCTTCTCGTAGAAACGTGAAATCTCGATTTGTTCGCGATTTTCCGACACTTCTTCAAGATTGTCGGTAGAGGCGAATTCCTGAAGTTTTTTCTCAAGTTCCTTTTTCATCTCCACGGCAATCTGATTGGCACGTTTGCCGATGATGCAAACGGTTTCATAGACGTTTCCAGTCTGTTCAGCCATCGCGATCATGTCGCGTGTCACAGTGTTGAGCGGAGCGTTGGTTTTTTTATAATCCATGACGGAGAATATATGATTTAGATAAACTGTTAACGTTGTGTGTCAGACGCATTATTCTTGCACGTGCTTACGTGCAATTTCGTAAATGTTGTCGGCTTCCCGACGGTTTTTCGAATCGGGATAGTTGTTGATATAAGAAAAATATTCATCGACAACGTCACGATACCTGTCGGCCTGGCGTTCGTTGATACTAAGCCTTGCCTCCTGATATTTAGCCTTCAGAACCAACAATTCGAAGTCTTCCCTGTATTTGGAATAGGGATATTCCTTGAGGGCGTTCTGCGCGGTTATAATGGCGGCTTCATAATTGTTGCCGGTGAAATTGCCGAGGTTATAGTAAAGTTGTGCGTTTTGCAATTCTTTGAGCGTCAATTTGTCTTGCATCTCGAAGATTGCGTTTTGCGCGATTGTCACGCGGTCGCTGTTGGGAAAATAGTCGAGAAATCCCTGAAGCTCTTCGATGGCCTTTATTGTCTGGCTTTGGTCGAGCTGAGGGTCGGGAGAATCAAGATAATACCCGTAGCCTGAATAGAACCTGGCGAGTTCGGCGAATTTTCCTTTCGGATATCTGGAATAATAGGTCTTGAAATAGACTCCGGAATTCAGATAGTCCTTGTTCTCGTAGTATGACATGGCGAGAAGGAACAATGCTTCTTCGCCATTCGGCCCTCCGCGAAGGGGGGTGTAAATGGTTTCCAACACTGTGGCCGCCTGTGTGAACTTCCTGTTGTCGAAAGCGCGTTTTGCAAAGTCGAACCTATAATCGACATCCTTGCTTTTAAGCACCTTGTTATACTCTCCGCAAGAGGAAAACAACAGGAGGAGTGGTATGAAATATAAGAATCTACGCATCAATTTTACGCTTTGAGGTGCAAAGTTAATAAAAAAATCCTTAAAGATGAAAAAATGGGAGTTCTTCTTTAGATTTATTAAGAATTAATTGGTTTGTATCCATTGTTTGGAAGGTAAATGAGTGGTGTTAGGAATTTTTTCGTTAACTTTGGGGCTTGAAAGTGTAATACGTCATGATGTTTTCCCTGTAAATAGGGTGATACGTCGTGGATTATAAAATATAAGACATTGAAACTAAACGGCAATCAGAAAGCGGGTGGGGAAGGCTTCATATCCCGCCATCCCGTTCTTGCAAATGTGATCGTTATCGTTATCGTGGCTTTCCTTGGCCTCTGGATAGTGTTTCTTTCGCTGCAGCTTTTCACAAAGCATGGGGAGAGGGACATTGTGCCGAAAGTAGAGAACATGTCATATACGGAAGCCATAAAGGTGCTTCATGAAAAGGGGTTTCGTATTGACATAAGGGATTCCTTATATAAGGAAGATGTAAGGCCTGGATATGTGATAGAACAATTTCCGAAGTCCGGGGCTTCCGTAAAGCCGGGGCGAAAGATATTTCTCTATATCAATGCCGTGCATCCTAAGGAAGTTGTGATGGACGATGACAACAATCCCGGAGAGGATGCTCTGAAAGGATTCCCCTTCAGGCAGGGTATGTCGCGTCTTGAAGAACTCGGTTTCAAGCATATAAGGGTCATGACAGTGCTTGGGGAGAGCGACCGTATCGTGAAGGTGACGGCAAACGGAAGGGTTGTGAAGAAGACGGAAAAGGTGCCTGTCAATGCCAATGTCGTAGTCGAGGTGTCAGACGGTCGCCTCGGGGCGTTGCGCGATTCCTTGCAGGCGGAGGAATATGTGAGATACGTCAACGAGGGTGATTCCGATTTTTATGAAGACACCCCGGTGGAAGACCCTTCTGAACAGGACCCCGATAATTCTGAACCCGAGGAGGAACCGGTTTTTATTGAATAATTGGAATGCTGTATGATAGAAACCGGAGAACTCGAGACTGATTTTTACGACGGACAGGAGGCTGACGTCATCGAGGAGCCCTCGTTCGTGACACCTGACGGGCAGGAAATGTATGAGCATTTCCGTTTTGTCGCCGATAAGGGGCAACAGATGATTCGTGTTGACAAGTTTCTTGTCGATAGGATGGAAAAGACGTCGCGCAACCGCATACAGCAGGCTGCCGACGCCGGTTGTATCATCGTCAACGGGAAGCCTGCGAAATCGAGCTACAAGGTTAAGCCCGGGGATGTGGTCAGCATTGTCATGGACCGTCCGAGATATGAATTCGAGATAATAGCCGAAGACATACCGTTGAATATAGTGTATGAAGATGCCGACTTGCTCGTGGTTGACAAGCCTGCCGGACTTGTGGTGCATCCCGGACACGGCAATTATAGCGGCACACTCGTCAATGCGCTTGCCTGGCATTTCAAAGACAACCCCGACTATGACGTCAGCGACCCGCGTCTCGGGCTTGTCCATAGAATAGACAAAGATACATCCGGTCTGTTGGTGGTTGCCAAGACCCCCGAGGCTAAAACCCATCTCGGCAGCCAGTTTTTCCATAAGACTACCCGCAGGGAATATGTGGCTGTGGTGTGGGGTGATTTTGATTCCGATTCCGGAACCATCGAAGGAAATATCGCGAGAAATACCAAGAATAAACTTCAGATGGCTGTGACAGGCGACCCGAATGTCGGCAAACATGCCGTGACCCATTACAAAGTGATGGAACGGTTCGGATATGTCACGGTTGTGAAATGCGTGCTGGAGACCGGAAGGACCCATCAGATACGTGTCCACATGCTGAGTAAGGGCCATCCGTTGTTTAACGATGCCAGATATGGAGGCGACCGTATCCTGAAAGGGACGACGTTTGCCAAATACAGGCAGTTTGTCGAGAATTGTTTCCAGACGTGTCCCCGGCAGGCATTGCATGCGCGCACCCTTGGTTTTGTGCATCCCGCCACAGGCAAAGAAATGTTTTTTGAGTCGGCGATTCCTGAAGATATGTCCGCGCTCATTGCCAAATGGCGTTCTTACAGAAAGACCGAGTGACAAATATGGCGTGTGTTTGAAAACTTTTTACCATCGGGTGTTTTAATTTCGGGAGTTTAGCATTAACTTTGCAAAAGAGAAAGATTCCCCCTTTTTATAAGTTATGGGAAGGCGGAATGAAAAACTGAAACATAATGAGTCAGCAGGAATATAATTTCAATGACATAGCCCCATACGACGATTCCGAATTCCATGCCAGGATGGAACAACTTGTCAAGGAACCGGGATTCCTTCATGCCGTCAACTATACGATGCCTCCCAAGGATGTGCCGTCGTTGATTGAAGAGCTTCTCAAGATAGATAATAAGCATGATTTCCAGACACGCATAATGTTTCCATTTCTGGAGATGCTTGCAAAGACAACTACGTCTGGCATAACCCTCGGCGGCGTGAAATATCTTAATCCCTCTCTAAGCTATACGTTTATAACGAACCATCGCGACATAGTGCTCGACGCTTCGTTTTTAAACCTGGCTTTCCTTCGACGCGGCTTCCCTACTTCTGAAGTAGCGATCGGCAACAACTTGCTGATTTATGACTGGATTACAGACCTTGTGCGTCTCAACAAGAGTTTCATCGTGAAGCGTAACACCGGACTGCGCGAGGGCCTGGAAGCTGCCAAGAAGCTTTCTGCTTACATCCATTATTGCATACTTGAGAAGCATGAGTCAGTATGGATAGCCCAAAGGGAGGGGCGTGCCAAAGACAGCAGCGACCACACCCAGGATTCGCTCGTGAAGATGCTTTCGATAGGCGGCCAAGGTCTTTTCATGGATAAGATAAAGGAAATAAACCTTATGCCAGTATGTATTTCATACGAATATGACCCCAACGATTATCTGAAAGTAAAGGAATTCCTGATGAAGCGCAGGAATCCCGACTATAAGAAGTCGCAGCGCGACGACCTGTTTTCAATGGAAACCGGATTGCTTCAGTTCAAGGGAAAGGTGCATTTCCAGCTTACCCCCCGTATAAACAGCAAGCTTGACCAGATCGGCGATTTCGGCGACAACAACCGTGCTGCGAAACATGTCGGTTGCCTTATAGACCAGGCCATCCACAGAAGTTATGAGATATTCGATATTAATTACGTGGCATTCGACCTTTTGCACGACACGAACCGCTTTGAAAGGAAGTATTCAGCCGAAAAAAAATACGATGTTGTGAATTATTTCAACAAGCAGCTCGACAAAGTCGATGTTTCAGATGTTACAACCGAGGAGAGGGAGTTTATGTGGGAAATGTTGCTGACCATGTATGCCAATCCCCTTCGCAACAAACTCCGTTCCCTTTTGGGTGGAATGGAATGATCTGAAAAATCGTTTATGAGATGAGAATCCCGTTGATACTTGCCGCTGTCTTGCTGACGACGAGCGTGCTTATAGATTTATATATCGGTTATGATATAAAGAAATCCACCCGTCGCAACGTTTGGTGGAAAGCGTATGGAGTGTCTGCCGCTGTGTGCTGGATTTTTCTTTTGGTGGTATTTTTTCTGCCGAAACGCTCGGAATCTTCCGGCATCCTGTCGTTGATGTGGATGCTTTATTCATATCTGTCCGTCTATGCTGCGAAGCTTGTATATGTGGTCGTGTCTTTATTGGGAAGGCTTGTCAGGCTTGTCGGAAGGTTTAAACTGAAGTGGCATCCTGCGCAATGGCTCGGGCTGATTGCCTCGTTGGGTATGTTTGCTGCCATGTGGACGGGTGTCTGTTTCACTCGCAATGAAATTAAGGTCAACAATGTCGAGATTGCGTCTCCCAAGGTCCCGGTTTCGTTTAATGGGTATAAGATAGCCCAAATCAGCGATATCCATCTGGGGACATGGGGTAACGACACTGTGTTCGTTTCAAATCTTGTGGATTCGATAAATTCTCTTCATCCGGACCTTATCGTTTTTACAGGCGATATCGTCAACCGTAAGACCGATGAGTTGGCTCCTTTCATAAATGTATTGTCAAGGCTTAAGGCAAAAGACGGTGTGTTTTCGATTCTTGGAAACCATGATTACGGCGATTATGTCGATTGGTCGCGTCCGGAAGACCGCGCGGAAAATAACGGACGTCTTGCAAGGCATCAGGCGGAAATGGGGTGGACCTTGCTCAATAATGAAAAGAGGTTTATTTCCCGTGGCAACGACAGTATCATGCTTATAGGGGTGGAGAACTGGGGCGATCCCCCGTTTCCGGTTTATGGCGACCTTGAAAAGGCTCTTAGCGCATCGCCTGATTCGGTTTATCATCAGAATGACCGACGTTTCAAAGTGCTTCTCACCCATAATCCCGAACATTGGAATCAGATTGTGTCACACAGCACGAACATCGACCTTTCCCTTGCCGGCCATACACATGCCATGCAGATGATGATGGAACTCGGCGATTGGAAATGGTCGCCCGCACGCTATCGTTATGAGCAGTGGGGAGGCATGTATGAACGGCTCAACGACCTTGGGCAAACTACTAAACTCTACGTCAATATCGGAGCGGGTGAAGTCGGTATGCCTGCACGGCTTTTTAGCGCATATCCTGAAATTACTTTGTTTACGTTGAGGCATCAAGGGTTCTGAAAGCGATGGAAAGTATTACGGTGGTATTAAGCCTCGGTTCCAATTACGGCGACCGCAGGGGCAACGTTGAATGCGCCATGAATTGGCTTATGGAAATTCTCGAAGGGGTGTCTTGTTCCGGAATTTATGAAACCCTACCGGTCGGACATGCCGGGACGAATTATTTTAACGCCGTGGTGTCTGGTTGTTTCAAAGGTTCGGTCGATGAATTGAACGCGATATGCAAGGAATATGAAATATTGCACGGGCGCGATGAGGAATCGAGAAGGTTTAGAAGGGTGCCTGTGGATATCGATATAGTGATAGCCGGGGAAGAGGTGCTCCGTCCCCGCGACTATCGTTGCTCTTTTTTCAGAAAGGGATACGAGATGATATCGACACCGTCTTCAGTATTTTGAAGCGCGGTGGTAGAGGTAAATGCCGATGCCGAGATAAACCAGGTTTGGAATCTCCATGGCGATAAACGGGGTTGTAAGACCGGAAATGGCGAATGAACTTGTAACGGTGGAGAATAGGATATAACTGAAACTCAGGGCAAGTCCGATGCCTATGTTAAGTCCCATTCCCCCTTTGGCTTTTCTTGACGACAGCGACATCCCTATGAGGGTGAGGATAAATGCCGCCGCAGTTGATGCAATCCTTTTCTCTCTCTCTATTTCGAAAGCTTTAATGTTGGCCACCCCGCGTTCTTTTTGCTTGGCTACATATTCCGACAACTGCGGGGTGGTAAGGGTTTCCTGGTCGTTGACGGAAATCATGAAATCGCGGGGTTCGAAAGGGATGATGGTGTCCATTTTGCTCCCTTTCGTAATGGTTTCCTTCATGCCGTCGAAATCACGCGTCATGTAGTCTGACAGCATCCAGTGATACATCCTTGTGGTGTCGTATCTTGCAATCGACGCCGTCGTGCGCGACACGAGTTCCTTGTCTTTAAAATGGTCGAGTGAGAAGCGGTAGCCGGTTTTGTTGCTGTTTTCAAAGCGTCCGATATAAGCCACTACGCCGGGAGCGACTTGGAGCTGTACGTTGACATTGCTTTCGACGCTTTTGTTTTTCACATATTTGTTGGTATATGCTATTCGTTTTATGTTGGTCGGAGGTATGAGGTAATTATTGAGCACGAAAGTGCCGGCGGCTATGATGGCGGCTCCTATCATGTATGGGCGCAGCAAACGGGCGAAACTTACTCCGCTCGAAAGGATGGCTATTATTTCCGAATTTCCCGCCATTTTCGACGTGAAGAAAATCACTGAGATGAAGACGAATAGAGGGGAGAGCTGGAGGCCGAGATAGGGAAGGAATGAAAGGAAATAATCGAACAGCGTTTCTTTAAGCGGTGCGTTGAGGAATGCGTCAAGTTTCTCCGTGATGTCGAACATCGCGATCACTGCAAGCATCAACAGTAGCGTCAGCATGAAAGTGCCGAGGAACTGGCGCAAAATATATCGGTCAAGAATCTGTAGTTTAAAAGGGTTTGCCATTTGTTGCCTTGGTTTGATGTTACAGCCTGCGGGTGACGCGTTCCGTCATTTGCGTCTTCCATGATTTGAAATCGCCGGCTATAATGTGGTTTCGAGCTTCTTTCACGAGCCAGAGATAGAACGCGAGGTTGTGTATGGAAGCAATCTGCATGGCGAGAAGTTCCGAGCTGACGAAAAGATGGCGCACGTATGCTCTCGAATAGACTTCGTCAACCCATGCCGCGCCCCCTTCGTCGAGAGGCTCGAAATCGTCAGCCCATTTCTTGTTGCGCATGTTCATGATGCCGTTGCGTGTGAAAATCATGCCGTTGCGGCCGTTGCGTGTGGGCATCACACAGTCCATCATATCGACGCCCCTGTCAATGGCTTCAAGGATGTTGGCAGGGGTTCCGACGCCCATAAGGTAGCGTGGTTTGTCTTCCGGAAGAATCTCGTTGACCACTTCGATCATGTCATACATCTTCTCGGTTGGTTCGCCTACTGCAAGGCCGCCTATTGCGTTGCCGTCTGCCCCGAGGTCTGCCACGTGTTTCGCAGCCTCTCTTCTAAGGTCGGGATAGACGCAACCCTGCACAATCGGGAAGTAAGCCTGCGAGTATCCGTAAAGCCCTTCGGTTTCCTTATATCTTTTCCAGCCTCTTTCGAGCCAGCGTTGGGTAAGCCCGAGCGATTTTTTCGCATAGTCGTAATCGGATGTGCCGGGAGGGCATTCGTCGAGCGCCATCATTATGTCGGCACCGATTACGCGCTCGATATCCACTACGCCTTCCGGCGTAAAGAGATGTTTCGAACCGTCGATATGGCTTCGAAAATAAGCTCCTTCCTCTTTAAGCTTTCTGTTGGCGGAAAGGGAAAAGACCTGGAAGCCGCCGGAATCCGTAAGGATAGGGCGTTCCCAGCCGTTGAATTTGTGGAGGCCGCCGGCCTGACGCAAGATGTCAAGACCCGGACGGAGATACAGGTGATATGTGTTGCCAAGGATTATTTTTGCATCGATGTCGTCGCGCAATTCCCGGGTATGCACGGCCTTCACGCTACCTACGGTGCCTACCGGCATGAAAATGGGGGTAGGGATGGTGCCGTGGTCGGTCGTTATCTCGCCGGCGCGGGCTTTTGTGTCGGGGGCTGTAGCTTCTATCTTGAAATCCATTGTCGCGTAATTTTATGCAAAGTTAGTTCAATCGCATGTAAAACGCAAATTTCAATAAGAAATGTGCCTCCGTCATTATGCTGACAGAGGCACATCGTGCTTTCGGGAATCCCGCTTTATTTCTTATATGCGTGGCGGTATCCCTTGATTTTGTTCCAACCGCCCCGTGTGAAATCGGGGAATGCCACGGGGGCAGACCCGTTTTCGATTGAAATCGCACTCAGGGGCGCCATTGCGCTCCATTCGGCGAGGTCATAAACGTCCATGTCGAGCGGCAAGCCGTTGCGCAGGCAATATACGAGGCGGTAATCCATGATGAAGTCCATACCCCCGTGTCCGCCAACTTCTTTTGCCATGTTGCCCACTTCCGTAATGATGGGGTGGGTATATTTCTTGGTCAAGGCTTCCTGCTGTTCGTCTGAAATCCATGTGTGGGCCGACAGGTTTTCAAAATCAGGCACGAAGGTGGAATCCATTTGTTCGGGTTCGAATGCATAACCTTCGCGGGGGTATTTGTTTGCGAATCCTTTGGTGCCTGTGAGCTGGTACATACGCGAATAAGGGCGTGGGTTCATGACGTCGTGCTGTATATGGATGGTCTTCCCGTTTTCGGTGCGCATCATGGTCATGGTGTGGTCGCCGTTTGCAAACGATTCAGGCTCCTTGCCGGTGGTCTCTTTGATATATGCCGGGCCGTTGACAGCCTTGGTGTCCATTGCTACGAGCGTATTGATTTTGTCGCCTCTGTGAATGTCGAGAAGCTGGCATGCGGGGCCGAATCCGTGGGTGGGATAAACGTCGCCGCGATGCTCGCGGTTGAAATCCATTCTCCAGTTGTTCCAGTATTCTCCCCAGAATTCTTTCAGGTTGTGGATGTAGCTCCCTTCGGTGTGTAGTATTTCCCCGAAAAGACCCTGCTGCGCCATGTTGAGGGTGTTGAGTTCAAAGAAATCATACACGCAGTTTTCAAGCATCATGCAGTGTTTGCGGGTACGTTCGGAAGTGTTGACAAGATTCCAGATCTCTTCGAGCGAAGTGGCCGCCGGCACCTCTATTGCCACGTGCTTGCCGTTTTCCATGGCGTAGAGCCCCATCGGAGCATGTGTTTTCCAGTCTGTGGCGATATAGACGAGGTCGAGGTCATCGCGTTCCACGAGTTTTTTCCACGCTTCTTCATCGCCGTAATAGGCGGCTGCCCGGGGATAGTTCAGTTTGTCGAGACGTTTCTGCGTGTCTTCCACTCTTGCGGAGTCGATGTCGCATATAGCCACTACTTTTGCACCGGGAATATACGTGAAGCGTTCCACGGCTTCAGGTCCCCTCATGCCGAGCCCGATGAACCCTACACGGACTGTGTCGAGCGGTTCGGCGGCGAATCCGAGCATGTCTTGCTGTCCTTCGGGACGCTCCGGCACCTCTGTCTCGATTATCGGCGACTGTTGCTTTTTCTCGCTGCAAGCCGTCAGTAAACCCACGGCGGCGAGTCCTATTATAATATTTTTCAGTCTCATGATGTTTGGTTTTGATTCTTTCTGCAAAAATATGTATATAACTTGAAATATACAAATTTTATCGGCTTTAGGTTTGCTAATTTTATGGATTACGATTAATTTTGCCTTTATGAAAGATATAGGAACCATATTGTCCGCTTTTGCCATCGAGGGGGAAGTGGAAAGTGTCTGTCCGTTAGGTTCGGGGCTCATCAACGACACTTATCTTGTAAAGACCATAGGAAAAGCTCCGGATTACGTGTTGCAGCGTATCAACCATGACGTTTTCAAGGATGTTGAGGGTATGCAGTCGAATATTGAGGCGGTTACGTCGCATATCCGTGAAAAGCTTGCCTCCGGGCATGTAGCCGATCTCGAAAGGAGGGTACTTCGATTTGTCTTGACGAGAAAAGACGGAAAGAGTTATTTCTTCGACGGCAAGAATTATTGGCGTATGAGCCTGTTTATTCCTGACACGGTGACGCTTCAGGAAGTCACACCCGCTACCGCACGCTTTGCCGGCGAGGCTTTCGGACATTTTCAGAAAATGCTTTCCGATATTGAGGGGGAACTCACGGAAAGTATTCCCGATTTCCACAACATGGAATTCCGCATCGGTCAGCTCCGTGGAGCTGTGGGAAAGGATGTTGTCGGACGTGTAAAAGAAGTCGGTGACTTGCTCGATTCTATATGGAAGAGGGAAGGGGAGATGTGCCGTTTTGAGAAGATGCATCGCGAGGGTCTGCTTCCCAAGCGGATATGCCATTGCGACACAAAGGTGAACAATATGCTTTTCGACCGTGACGGGAAAGTGATATGCGTCATCGACCTTGACACTGTCATGCCGTCGTTCATATTTAGCGACTACGGCGACTTCCTTCGCACTGGGGCTTGTACGTCTGCCGAAGATGAACCTGACCTTGACAAGGTAGGTTTCGACATGGAAATATTCAAGGCGTTCACCGAGGGTTATCTTTCGGAAGCGAAGGATTTCCTTTCACAAACGGAGATTGAACTGCTTCCCGATTCCGTCGCGTTGTTTCCCTATATGCAGGCTGTCCGTTTCCTTACGGATTATATCAACGGCGACACATATTATAAGATTTCATATCCCGCACACAACCTTGTGCGTACACGGGCGCAGATGAGGCTTTTGGAATGTATAGAGTCTGAAATGGAAACCATCAGAACCTTTATCGCCGGTTACACTGAATGAAAGTTGAAGTTTGAGGACGTAGTATAGCAAGTAAAAATGTAGGGAGATGCCAAAGGCATGTCCCTACATTATACCGTTATAGATTAATTGTAACGGATATCTGTCTTTACTTGTGTGGCGTTTGCACTTTTATCAGAAGGAGTGCAAGTGTCTTGAGTTTCATATAGGAATCAGGCGTACATGTTGACGATTGCCTCGTAGAGCTCCTGCTTGCCTGAGGTGGCTGCGGGTTCGGGCTGCGTCTTGGCGTAAGCCACGACTTCTTCGAGCGAGAGTTTCCCCTCTTCGAAAGCCTTCCCTTCGCCGCTGTCGAAACTTGCGTAGCGTTCCTGAAGCATTTTTTTGTAAGGAGACTTCTCAAGCACATCGGCGGCGCAGAGGAGGGCGCGTGCCATTGCATCCATGCCGGCGATGTGGGCGA
>CABRKI010000025.1 GCA_902471455.1 uncultured Porphyromonadaceae bacterium
CGTCTTTACCTTTAGCCTTACGCGCCGCCGTGATGTAGCGGGCGGGTTCGGCTTCAAGGTAGATGCTCTTGTCCCAATCTACGGCCACATCCTTTATGAACTGGAATGCGTCCATATATCTGTTATAGACCTCCGGCACGTCGGCCGCCATCTGCAGGGGGCTATACATCGTGACGTAGAGCGCGAGCTGGCGACAGATTGTGGTGTTGACGTGGCTGTGGTTGTCCGGATTGTTTTTGCTCAGGTCGTTTTCAAAGATGCCGGGGGTATAGTCCATCGGCCCACCCTGCAATCTGGTGAACGGAAGCACGCAGGTGTGCGACGGCGTGTTGCCGGCAAACGACTCGTATTCCGTGCCGCGTGCGCTCTCGTTGCCGATGAGGTTGGGATAGGTGCGGCAAAGTCCGGTCGGACGTACCGCCTCGTGGGCATTGACCATGATTTTATGTTTGGCAGCTTCCGTCACTGCATAAAGGTAATGGTTGTTCATCCACTGTCCGTAATGGTGTTCGCCACGCGGGAGGATGTCGCCTACATATCCGCTCTTCACAGAGTTGTAGCCGTATTTGTCCATCAAATCGTAGGCCGCATGAATATGTCGCTCGTAGTTGCGCACGGATGAGGAGGTCTCATGGTGCATCATCAGTCGCACTCCTTTGGAATGGGCGTAATCGTTGAGCCTGGCGATGTCGAAATCCGGATATGGGGTCTGGAAATCGAATACGTAGTCTTTCTTGTTGCCCGACCAGTCTTCCCATCCTATGTTCCAGCCTTCCACGAGCACCTGGTCGAAGCCGTGTTCTGCCGCGAAATCGATATATTTCATTACGTTGGCCGTGTTCGCCGGGTGTACGCCGTTGGGTTTCACCTTGGAATAGTCTATACGGTCGAGTTTCACCGAAGGGAGGTCCCATGTGTAGGCCCATGGTTTGCCATGTCCGATCATCTCCCACCATACGCCTACGTATTTCACCGGTTTTATCCACGATGTGTCGGCATACTTGCACGGCTCGTTGAGGTTGAGGATAAGGTTTGATGCCAGCATGTCACGTGCGTCGTCGCTGACCATGACAGTGCGCCAGGGAGAGGTGCAAGGGGTCTGGAGGTGTCCTTTGTTGCCTTGCGCGTCAGGTGTGAGCCATGATGTGAACACGAAATTTTTGTCGTCGAGGTTCAGATGCATGCACGAATAGTCAACCAAGGCGGCTTCGTGGAGGTTGATGTAAATGCCGTCGTCGGTCTTCATCTGCAGTGAGGTCTGCACGCCGGTGGGGGAGAACTGTTGTTGCGAAAGGTTCCCTTCCACACCACGAGAATTTATCTCCCTTATCTGCGAAAGCCGGCTTTCGTTATATTCATACTCCTGTGTGTCGTAATCGCCGATTATCCACCATGCAGTCAGATCGCCGGGCATCGCAAACTCCGTGCGCTCGTCTTTTATAACGAAATAATTGAGCGAACCCTCTTGCGGGAACTCGTAGCGGAATCCGACTCCGTCGTCATATACGCGGAACTTGACGTCCATCCTCCGGCCGGTCTTATCCTGCCGTAGTTTTGCTGTGAGTTCCTTATAGTTGTTGCGTATGTCGCGGTTCTCGCCCCATACGGGCTGCCATGTCTCGTCGAATGCACACGAATCCACACCAATTACGGTAAAACCATCGGTGAGGTCATCGGTCCCGACGAGCTGAAGCCCCATACGTGAAGGGAGAATCACTTTATTTCCCTTGTAATCGACGGAATATGCAGGCACCCCTTTCTCCACGTTGAAAGTGGCTTTTACATTGCCGTCGGGTGATGCTATCTCGTATGCGTTCGCTGAAAAGGCAAGCAGCGGAAGCGTAAGAGGCATTAAAAGTCTTGTTTTCATCATTTGGTAAGTTTTACTATTTTACATCCATGTGCCGGCACGGAGGCAACGATGGCATCTATTTCCCCTTCGTCGGCGTGGCTCCAGAGGTCGCGGGCTTTCATCTTCCCTTCGATTCCGAATCTGTCGAGACCCACGTTGAAATCGGTCGATGAATCGGAACGGTTGAAAAGTCCGACCACATAGTCGCCGTTGCTCATCTGTCCGAACCAGATGTTGCTGCCCTCGCTGTTCAGGGCGTCGTCAAGGGGTTTGCCTACGAATCTGTCGGCGTTGAGTGCAAGCAATTCATCATTGGCATAAAATTTCAGATTGTCGCCGATGGTGCTGTATTGGTCAGCTACGGTCACCGGACCACCCGCCATCAACTGGAGCGAAACGGCGGTCTGTTTCTCATAATCGTTGCCGGATTTGTTCAGACGAAGGAAGTCTCCGTCGAGAATCACTTTATCCCTCCCGGCTATGTGGCTCCAATAAGTGAAGCCGTCGAACTGGTTGTTGCAGTTGGGCCAGGTGGTGTAGGATATGCCTTTGTCGTTGGCACTTGTGTGTCCCCATCCGCCGGCTCCGGTGTCGGCCACAATCCTGACCATGTTGCCGTATCGTGCCTCCACTTCGGCGTCGTTATATAGATGCGGCATCACGAGCGACGTGAAAATGCCGTATTTCTTTGCCGATTCTGCTATGTAGGCGAGATAGCGGGCGTAATTCTCGCGTCCGTATCCATGTCCCACTATACCCATTCCGCGGTCCATGCCGTCTTCATACCAACTGAGGAAATCCATGCGGATATAATCCACGCCGAGGTCTCTGTAGTGTTTGAAGAAACCGTCGATCCATTCGCGTGCGCCCGGATGGGTGGCTACCCCCCACCAGAACCACAGGTCGTTGTCTTTGGGATTGCGCACTTCCTCGAATCCGTCGTAGCGCAGGGAGCCGGTAGTGTAGTCAGTGCCGGGAATTTTTGTATCGTTTGGGCAGTGTAGCCACATCGGATTGTCGTATATACCCACCTTCAGGCCTTTTGCCTTCGCTTTCGCCACGAGGTCTTTGATGGCTGTCGATCCGTAATGGGTCATGTAGGGAGACCCGTCTTTGGCGAGCATCGGAATCCACCCGTCGGTGCAGACCATGTCATATCCGTGGGGCTTGAGGTCGGTGGCTACCCAGTCGATTATCTTGTCCCATTCTGCGGGGGTGATATCCATATTCTCGTTGGTGACTCCCGCCTGTTCCTGCTCCCAGCAGTATTCATATACGCTCCAATACATCGGGGCTTTGAACGAATGCACCCCTTCCACTGTCGGCAGTTCCGGCAGTTCGTAGCGCGGCGGATATTTCATCTTGTAGTTGTCGTCGGAGCATGAGGCGAGGAGGGATGCCCCCATAAAGAGGGCTCCCGCCGCCATGGCGTATTTTAATTTCGAACTCATCATTCTTACTGTTTTGTTACTTTGATTGTGTAGTTGTCAAGGTCGAACACAATGGTGTAGGTGCCGGCTTCGGTCACTTTCCATTGGTCGTCGGGATTGGCTGTGTAAATGAAATCGGATGCCGACACGCCTTCCGCCGACACTGTCACGTCGCCGCTCGAGGGACGAAGGAAGGGCGCGGAGAAGTCTTTTATTATGCATGCCTTGAAGGTGCCGGTCACGAGTTCGCCTGTCCATGAGAAGACGCGGTTGTTTTCCGCATCCTGTGTGAAGGCCTGTGCATCGTCGAGACTCCATCCGCCGGGTGTGGCGTCGCCTATCATGTAGAGTACATCAGTCTGGGGCATACCTTCCGGTTTTTCCTCTTCCTGAATATCCGACACGAACTCTGCCGTGAGGGTATAGTCTTTCAGATTGAATGTGAGACGATAGTTGGCAGACTCGGTTACTTTCCATTTATTGTCGGGGCCTGCGGTCATAACGAAGGTTGGGCTTGCCACGCCACCTTTGTTGATTTCCACGCCGTCACTCTCGGGGCGAATGAATTCCGCGCCCCAGTCGCCTGTCTTGGTGCATGCTTTCATCTCGCCACCGTCGTCAGCTTTCAGCGGACCTTCGTAAACAAACGTATAATCGCCCGTTTTATTAAGTTGATAAGGTGCGTCGATGTTCCATCCGCAAGGGGTGGCAGACCCCACTATATAGAGGTTTTCCGCCTCGATGGGTTCTTTGGGTTTTTCCGGCACGCCCCCCACATACTGCGTACTCATGTTCCAGTTGCGCAGATCGAATGTGAGCTTGTAGGTGCCCGCCTCTGCTATGCGCCATTTCTCGTCGGGGTCGCCGGCATGCATCTGAAACGCCGCCTTGTCGATTGGTTGCTTGCCGATTTCCGTTCCATTTTCCAAAGGACGGATGAAAGGGGCGTCCCAGCTTCCGGGCGAAAGGCAGAGTTTCATTTCGCCTGTGTTCAGACTTCCTTCCCATTCGAACACGAGCGGGTCTTCTTCGGTTGCTGTGAACGGTGTGGGCTGGTCGATGCTCCATCCGTTGGGGGTGGCGTCGCCCACCATGTAGAGTGAGGAAGCCTTGATGGGGAGATTGCCGTCGATGACCACAAGGTCTTTCTCTCCCTCGCATCCCGTAAGGCACACGGCTATCGCGCCGAGGGCGAATGTAGATAATATATTTTTAAGGTTCATTTTATTCTTCGTTGTGGTTATACATGTCAGCTGTTATATCCCGGGTTCTGTTTCAGATTCGGATTGGCGTCGAGTATGGGTCGCATAATCGGGAAAATCTCATAATGCTTGTCGGTGTCGGGGGTTTTGTCCCACCATGTGCCGGTGCTGAATTTTCCGAAACGTATGAGGTCGATTCTTCGGCGGCTCTCCGCGAAAAATTCGCGTCCCCATTCGTCGAGCATCTCTTTTTCGTCGAGTTCGGCTTTCCCTTCCGGCTGATAGAGCACGTCGTTGAGTTTATCGGCCGGATAGTTGCGGCGACGCACTGAGTTGAGAAGCTTGGCGGCTTCCGATTTCTTTCCGCTTCGGATTTTGCATTCTGCAAGCGCGTAGATTATTTCCGGCAGACGTATTTCCGTGAAGTCGCTTTCCATCTGGTGGGTGTCTTCGTCGCTATAGAAAGGATATTTCGCGAAGTGCCATCCTGAATTGTGGTCGCCGTTGGGAAGCGAACTGTTTTTGTCGGCGGGCCACTGGTCGGGGGCCATTCCCTGGAATTTTCCTACGGCGTCGCGTATGTAGAGGTCGTAGGGCTGTTCCGGTGCGCGCACACGTTTGGTTGCGCCGTTCTCGTCGGTATATTCGAGATACCCGAAGAGGAACATACCTTCGCGCTTGCTGTCGCCGAGGTTGCGGTAAAGCTTCATACGTTCGTCGCCTTCGTATTTGCGGAAATTCTGTATGGGCATACCGAGTTCGTAAGTGTAAAGCTCGCCGTTGAGGTCATAGCTCGGCGATGCGGCGTATTTGGTGTTGTGGTCGCCGGCCTTGCACTTGGAATCGTTGAAATAGTAGCGTGCTCGCGCCGGTACGGTCCACCAGTAGGTGTCGCCTTGATATTGCCAGTAGGTATAGCCTTGGTCGGCGGGGAACCCGAAGATGACTTCGTCGCAGGTGTCGTTGTTCCAGTCGAATGCCGCGTCCCATCTGTCGGCCACGGCATATTGGCCATACACGCCGTCAATTATATCTTGCGCCACTTTCTCGCAGTCGGCATAACGGTCCTCGCCCACATAGACCTCTGCGTTGAGGTAAAGGCGCACGAGAAGCGCGGCTGCCCCGGCTTTGGTCCATTGTCCCTGGATGAGCTGCTGCGAACCGAGGCCTTCTTTCTTTTTCAGAAGGTTGACGCAGTCTTTCAGCTCCGATTCGATGAAGTCGAACACGACCTTCGGCTCCACTTGTCCCGTGGAATTCTGCGACATGTCGTTGAAGCTTACCGCAAGCGGGACATTGCGGAATGCGTCGAGAAGACGGATATAGAACCAGGCGCGAAGTGCGCGGCATTGTGCCGTGAGGTTGTCGAATTCCGCTTGCGAAAATCCGAATCTTTCGGGAGAGAGCGTGGCCATGTCTTCTATGACGTAGTTGCATTGGCCTATACCCTGGAAGCAGCCGTTCCATTCCGTCTGTGCGTCGCCGCCGTCTTCCACGTTCCACTGATGGTAGTGGAGTTTACGCCAGCGTCCGCCGTCGTCCCACCATCCGTCGCGCGTCGGGGTGATGAGCTGGTCGGCTGTGAGTTCGTTGAGCACGTGGCGGCTCTGGATGCTCCAGAATGCATGCTCGAACGGACGATAGACGGCACGCTCCACGTCGCTCTTTGTGTTGTAGTAGTTTTGTGTGCCAACCTGGTCATAGAGCGTTTCGTCGAGGTTGGTGCATGAGCCGAGGGTGAGCGTGGCTGCCGCCCCGACTGCTATATTGCGGATGAATCTTATGTTCATGATTGTTTGAATTGGGATGTTTAGAAATCAACCTGCACTCCGAGAATGAACTGGCGGATTGACGGGAAGTAGGTGCGTGAGCCCTGTCCGCCCGGTGTCAGACCGTTCACCTGATAGGAAGAAGGATCGACGCCGCTGAATTTGGTGAGGGTGAATACGTTTTTCACTGTTCCGTAGAAACGGATTTTATCGAGGAACCGCGTCTGCTGGAGATTGAGCGTATATCCGAGGGTAATCTGGTCGAGCTTGAAATAGTCGCCGCGCTCCAGGAAATAATCTGTAACGGCGTGGGGCGACGTGGGGCTGATCGCGAAGTTTTTGCCGTATGCTTTTTTGAGCATGTTGCCGGTGAATTTGCGGGTGCCGTAGTAGAAATCGTGGATGTTGAAGATGTCGAATCCGAATGCTCCCGTGAAGAATAGGCTCAGGTCGAAGTTGCGGTAGCGGAAGTTGTGGGTGGTTGACATCGTGAACTTAGGCATACCGTTGCCCACCTTCTGCCTGTCGGCTTCCGATGCCTGGCTGGCGTTGATGATGTCGCCGTCTTTGTCATAGACGAGCCATTCGCCGTCTTCGTTGATGCCCGCATATTTCCACATGAAGAAGTTGCCTACGCTTTCCCCCTTTTCTATTCTTTGGAGATTATAGAAGGGGTAGGGGTCTTCAGTACTGCAGACGCTGTAGTAGTCTTGACCTACATACTGCGAATTGCTGAAGTCAACGAATTTGTTGCTCATGGTGGTCCCGACTACGCTGAAATTGTAGTCGAAATCTTTTGTCTGAACGGCGTTGAATCCGAGGTCGAACTCAAAGCCCTGGTTTTTCATCGTACCGACGTTGACGAAGGTCTCGTCGTGGAGGTAGGGAGGAACCGACACTTTATAGTTGCCGAGAAGGTCCTGTGTGCGACGGTTGAAATAGTTGAGCGAACCGTAGAAGCGATTGTCAAACATCGAGAAGTCGATACCGATGTTCCAGTTCTTTGCTTTCTCCCAGCGGAGGTCGGGGTTCACGTTCTTGGCCGGGCCCCACACCTGGGTGAATTTGCCGTTGATGAGGTAATAGCCGAAGCCTGTCATCGTGTTGAGCGACATATAGCTTGAGAAGTCCTGGTTGCCGGTCTCGCCGTAGTCGCCACGGATTTTGAGGTCGTTGAGCCATCCTTCGGTGGCTTCCATAAAGTGTTCCTTGCTTATGCGCCAGCCGGCGGAGAAGGCGGGGAAATTACCCCATTTGTTGTTGGCCCCGAATTTTGAAGAACCCTCGTGGCGGAGCGATGCGGTGACGAGATATTTGCTGTCCCAGTCATAGCTTACGCGTCCGAAGAAGGATATGAGTTTGGCATCGTTCTTATAGCTCGACATTCCCACTTCGCCTTCATCTTTGGCATATTCGCCGGTGCCGATGTTGTCGGCGTGGAGTCCGTCGTTGGGGAAGTCTTTATTGCTTACGCTGAATCCCTCGTATTGCGAATACTGGTAGGAATATCCCACCATGGCCTTGATGTTGTTCTTGCCGAAGCGTGCGGTGAAGTTGGTGAGCCATTCCACTATATATTGTCTTTCCTTGGAATAGCTCCGGCTTGCTTCCCCTTCGCGTCCTGCATTGATGGCCTGGGTGCTTGTGGAGGGACGGAACCAGGTGTTGTTGTTGTCATATTGGTGGTCGGCAAACATTACCTGCGTGTTGAGCGTGAACGGGCTGTTTTCACTCTTTGCAAAAAGCGGGAGGAGGTTGAGCTTGAGTGTGGCATCCCAGTCGAGAAGTTTCGTGTCGCCCTGGTCTGTCTCGAGTTTCTGCGACTCGACGGGGTTGTAGCCCACCACCTGTCCCTGGAAGTTATAATAGCGTGTCGGGTTCTCCGGATCCATTAGGGGCGTTGTCGGGTTGGCTTCTATGGCGTTTTTGAAGACACTCCAGTCTGCCTGGTTACGGTAGATTATGCGGGGGGCGATGTTGAGGTTGATGTTGAAAAGTCCCCCTTTCGTAGTGTGGTTCACGGCTGCGCGTCCGCCGTATTCCTCACGTTTCGAGCGGAGGTCAACGCCATGGCGGTAGCGGTAGTCGAGGCTTACGCGGTAGCTGGTCCTTTCATTGCCGCCGCTGAGGCTCACCGCGTGCTGCTGTGCGAAGCCCGTGCGGCTCACGCCGTCGAGCCAGTCGTAGTTGCCCCCGAGGTCAGCCCCGGTGTCACCCCAGCCGAGACGCACGTCGCGGTAATCCTGGGCACTCATCATGTCGAGTTCCTTATTGATTACGTCCCACGACACGCTTCCGTTGTAGGTGGTGTGGATGTTGCCGTCTTTAGAGCCTTTTTTAGTAGTGACGAGAATCACGCCGTTGGAGCCTCTTGTGCCGTAGATGGCGGATGCCGCACCGTCTTTCAAGATATCGAAAGATGCGATGTCGTTGGGGTTGATGTTGGTGAGGTTGCCTCCCGGCACTCCGTCAATCACGATAAGTGGACCGAGACCTGCCGAACGGGAGGAGACGCCTCGAATCTGTATGCTCGCGCCGTTGTTGGGGTCGCCTGCGCCCGTGTTGGTGATTGACACTCCCGGCACTTTCCCTTGAATCATCATCGAGGGGTCCATGGCGGTGACGTTGAGGAAGTCTTTCTCGCTGACGTGCGAAATAGCCGATGTGAGCTCTTTCTTGTCCATGGTGCCGTAGCCTATCACGACCACTTCGTTGAGCACCTGATTGTCGGCTTTGAGTTCGATTTTGATGTCAGAGCGTCCATTGACTTTGACATCGGCGGCAATGTAGCCTACGTATGAAACTGTCAGGGTGGCGTTGGAGTTGACGTTGTTTAAAACGAAATTTCCATCGATGTCGGTCACGGTTTCCTGTTGCGAACCCTTCACTGCTACGGTCGCGCCTATGAGAGGCTCGCCCGATCCGGCTTCCGTGACGGAGCCTTTGATATTCAATGTCTGTCCGTATGTCTGCAGGCAGAACATGAATACGAGCATGAACAGTGAAGAGAGTTTCTTCATGGATGTGTTCATAAGTTAGTTTTTTAGTTGTTATTATTGATGTTTATTTTAGTGTCGGTTGGCTGTCCGCTCCTCCGAGCGACAGGCTCTTTTAAAGAACCGTTGCAAATTTAATTCAACTTTTTACTAATTGGCTGCAATGAAAATTTAATTAAGATTGTTAAAACGGTTATTGATTGGTTTTCAGTAATATAGTAAGAGATGGAAGTGGCTTTATTAAGATTGTATAATGTGGATTTCAAGGCTTTGAAAGGATTCGTTTTATGGTTTCGGAATGGCTTTCACAAGCTTCTCGAAGTCGAGTTTGCCGACGTTGCTCCGCGCTTTTAGCTTGGCTTTATACACATAGACGGTATTGACCGAAAGCCCGAGATACTGCGCTATGTCGGCGGGGCTGTCGATGCCGAGTCTAATCAACGCGAAGATTCTGATTTCGGTGGGCAGTTTGTCGCCGTCGAGCGTTATCCGCTCATCGGGGTTCAGGAGATTGTTGAGTTCGTCGATAAAGTTGGGGAATAGTTTCATGAAGACGCTGTCGAAACTGGCATACATCCTGGCTTGCTCGCGTCTCACCCCCATGTCGCTTAAAAGGTTTTCTACTTCGGCATATTTTTTACCTTTAAGCTTCATCAACGCTTTCTTGCTTTTTTCTTCCACTTCGCTTACGAAATCGTTTTTGCTGTATAACGATTCGATTATATATTGGTCTTTGATTTCGTCGGCTTCCTTCAGTTTGGTGTTCACCTCTTCCAGAGCTTCGTTGGCATCTTTCAGTTCGGAATTCTTCTTATTGATTTCCTCATGGCTTTCTGTAAGGCTCTTGTTGCGGGTTCTGAGCTTAAAAAAGAGATAAAGCACGATGGTGAGCATTATGGCGAAAACGGAAAGCGAGATTATCAGGAGGAGCCTCTGTGAACTTAGCTTGTTGTGGCGAGCCGATTCGATAATCGGCATTACGCTGTTGATTTCCACCTTCCTGAGGCGGCTGTTGTAGGCTTGGGCATCGTCGGAGGCGATGTTTATATATCGGCTGGCACGCTCCAGGTCGCCCTTTTTGAGCATAAGGGTGGCGAGGTCTTTGGCTGCCGTGGTCTCTTTGGTGTTGGAGCGCAGGTCATAGATGGCCGATAGGGCAAGGAAATAAATGGCGGAGTCGTTTTTTTCGTGCCATGCGTATGAACGTCCTATGGTGGAACAGTTGATGGCTTTCTGGTGAAGGTCGAGATTGAATCTGTCCATTATCTGTTTGCAGGCGGAAATCCCTTTAAGACCCGCGTATGCCGGAATCCTGTCGCGCTCGAGAACGGCTATGGCATAGTCGTAGCTGTCTTTGTCGGCAAGGGAGAGTACGCTGTCATAACACGATGTGCGCATGCTTTTATATTTGTCTATGAGGTCGCTTGAACCATCCACATACGATTCCATGTTCTGGAGAAGCTTGGCTGCGCTCAGGTAATAGTCTATCTGTTCCTGCCTGGGGAGGTAGTGAGGCTGCATGTCAGCCAATACGTCCATCCCTTCGTTGAAGAAACCTACCGATGAAAAACAGTTGAGTAGGGCGGCGCGTGCTTGCATTTTCATTCCCTGTTCGTCGAAGCGGTCTGCAAGTTTTTCCATGCGGCGCGCATAGACGTAAGCCGAATCATATTGATAGTAAAGATATTCGGAGTATAGCGATTTATAGGTTTTGAATCTGGCGTGTTCGTTTTCGGTCTCTGCCAGTGTCTTGCGTAGTTTGTTGATTGTACTTTCTTTTTCAGGAAGATAAGTGGTGGGCGCCACTTCGATTTCATGGTCAAGCACCCTCAACACGGAGTCTATGGCGTCGGCTTTCGCATTGAAGGCTAATGACAGGATAAAAGTAATTATAATTGTGCGTATCATTTTTCGGATTGGTCGAGGTTTTTATGGCTTCATCGTTGAATGCCGTGACATGTCTGCGGCATGTTTGGATGCAAAAGGGTGAAACTCACAAATATTGAAGCTGTTTAAACCACTTCGTTTTGTGCGTCGTCTATAACAATGCAAATATAAGAAAGATTTGGCTTACATGCAACTTTTTAAGCCGGCTTGTTTCTTTGCTATGATATAAACCGGGCGGTATGTAAGATGCGAGGGAATGGTTTTGAGCAGGGTGCCGATGCCGGCGGCATGGTTTGTCGAACCGCCCACACCTGTATCTTTTATATGCTTGATTACGTCGCGTGCCGACCTGAAATCGAGATTCAGGTCTTCACTTTCGGTGGCGACTTCGGCATATCCGGTAGAGAGAAGCATCTCCCTTAAATCGTATTCCTTACGGTATATGAGTCCGTATGGATTTGCAGCCGACAGTTCTTCAAGATTTCCGGGCATGAAACTCGAACATGCAAGCACCCCTCCGGGTTTCAGGAGTTTAAAAGCGTTGTTAAAAAATCTTTGTGGATTTACAAACCATTGTATTGCCGAAGCCGAGACGATGGCATCGTAGGCGTTTTTACGTGCGTCGGCTTCTATCCCCATCCATTCCTCGGCGTCTGCTACGTAGTATTCCTCACTGGGGGCTGCTTTATATTCCGTCAGGGGATAGAGGTCGATGTAATCTATTTCTGTGGGGTTGAATCTTTCTGAAAACAAGGTGGTGAAGAGCCCGCTTCCGGGTCCGATTTCAAGAGCTCTTTCAATCTTTTTGTCGGGCATGAGCTTCAGAAGGCGGTGCGCGATGCTCTTTTGGGCATCGGCATTGCCGTCGTAGGTTGCGAGGGCGCGTTTGAAGCGTTCCCCCACCTTCGTATGGGCTGGCACCGCACCTTTCACCACTTGGAAAAGGTCGATATAATGCGGGGCGTCGAGATGTTTTATGTCAGGACGGCTTGGATGCGATTCCCAGGCACGGCTCTGGTTGGCGGCGGGGAAAATGGCGTCGTTGTCAGATATATATACCCGGTTCCATTTCCCTTTCCTTCCGTTTGAAAGGGAGTGGCGGCGTATCTCCGCTAATTGCTCTTTCAGTTCTCCGATAGGAATGTCTGTCAGTTTCTCTTTTATATCGGCGTAGTTACCCCCTGCCATTCTGCGGCGGAATTTCATGAGGTTCCGCTCGTTGAGCGATTCTTCCGTACCGTCGTAGATTGCTTCCGGAATGCCGAGGTTGTCGTCGGCGGGATGTTCGGTGCCGTTGACGGCCACCGCCATCGAAAGCTTTTCAAAGGGTAGTGTGGCTGCGGCGGCATATACTCCGAGCGACCACGCAAAAAGGCATATCGTGTGATAGCGGTCGAGCACTGTCGCCGGAAATTCGAGGCGTGAGTAATCGCTGGCCACCATTGTGTCGTAGCCCGGCACCGAGATTTGGGAATAGAACTGTGTGTCGGTGCCCCATCCGGCAAAAATCAATATGAGCCGCGAGGCTCCGGAGTCTGTGGTCAGTTCACATCTCATATCTCGCCTCCGATGCTTTTTAATAAATCCAGTGCCGGCTGCACCGTTTCCTGCGTCATGGCTGCCCCGAGGGAGAACCGTATGCGTTCCCCTCCGGGTGGCACGGTGGGCCGCCGGATGGGGAGTGCTATTATCCCCGCTTCACGTAGCCTGGAGGCGATGGCGAGGGCTTTTGCGGCGTCGCCCGTGAGATAGGGGATAATCTGGGAGTCTGACCCTGTGGGCTTCCCGGTTATCTGTTCGATTGTGTCGGAAAAAAATCGGGATAATGCGGCGAGTTTTCTTCTTTCTTCCTCCATGCCTGTGATTTTCTCGACCATAAGGCGTGTCCATGCAATGTTGACGGGAGGTAGGGCGGTGGAGAAAATGAAGGGACGGGCGGTGTTGACAAGGAGCGATTTCAATTCTTCGGAACAAACGGCGAAGGCGCCGGCTGATGCAGCCGCTTTCCCGAATGTGCCTATAAGCAGGTCTATCTCGTTTATAAGATGTAACTCTTCGGCAACGCCGAGTCCTTTTTCGCCTCTTACGCCGAAGGCATGTGCTTCGTCAACGTAGAGCATGGTTTCGGGATGCTCTTTCTTTATGGCTACGAGATCTTCGAGCGGTGCGGTGTCGCCGTCCATGCTGTAGATTGATTCCACAACGATTACTATCCTTTCATGCTTCCCTTTTTCTTTTTCAAGGATTCTCCTGAGTTTTGCCATGTCGTTGTGGGGGAATCGCTTGAATTCGCTTTCCGCTATCCGCAGGCCATCTACCACGGAGGCGTGGATTAGTTTGTCGCAGAGAATAAGCGTTGAAGGGAGCGATAAGGCTCCGATGCACCCTACGTTGGCATGATAGCCGGAGTTGAAGAGAAGCGCCGGCTTGCCGTAAAGGGTCGAGAGATATTCCTCAAGTTCGTTATGGTGTTTCTGTTTTGTGGAAAGTAGGCGCGATGCGGAGGAAGAGAACGATGCGTCGGAAAAACGGTCGAAAAATTCTTCGCGGAATTCGTCGCAACGTTGTCCGAGCGACAGATAGTCGTTCGACGACAGGTCGAGCATCCTTTCCCCTGCCTCGGAGGGGATGGCACGCAGCCTGTTCTCCTCGCGGAGTGACGATAGTATGTCGCTTATTCTTGGCATGGCAATTCTTTTACCAGTTTTACGAGTGCGTCACACAGCTTTTCCACTTGGCTGTCGCTGACGGCAAGATAGGGTGGCATTATGTAGCAGTTGTGGCCGAAGGGACGTATCCACACCCCCTCTTTCACGCAACGTTGCTGGAATTCGCCGCAATCTACATATTGCTCCACCTCAATTACTCCTATCCCTCCTAACACCCTGACTTCGCAGACGTTGGAGAATTCTTTTGCCGGGGCGAGGCGTTGCTTCATTATTTTTTCAATACGCGCAATCCTTTCCTGCCAGGGCGATTCCAGAAGCAGGTTTATCGATTCGAGCGCGACGGCGCACGCGAGAGGGTTTCCCATGAATGTGGGGCCGTGCATCATCACCCCGGCTTCGCCCGACGAAATCATTTCAGCCACCTTCGCCGATGTAGCTACGGCGGAAAATGTCATATATCCTCCTGTGAGGCATTTCCCTATAAGCATGATGTCGGGTTCCACTCCGGCATGCTCCCAGGCGAAGAGTTTGCCTGTGCGCCCGAATCCTGTGGCTATCTCGTCGAAAATGAGCAGAATCTCTTTCTCGTCGCAGGCGCGGCGCAGTTCTCGGAGATATTGCGGATGATAAAACCTCATCCCCCCTGCACCTTGCACTATGGGTTCGAGGATAACGCCGGCAATTTCGTCGGTATGTTCATCGAGGATTTTTTGCATGGGTGCGAACGATGCCGGGTCCCATTCTTCACCGAATTTGCATGAGGGTGCATCGGCGAAATATCTTATGGGGAGGGCCGGCCCGAATGCGCCGTGCATACCTGTCACGGGGTCGCAGACCGACATGGCGTTCCATGTGTCGCCGTGGTATCCGCTTCTGACGGTGGCGAAATTGGTGCGTCGGTGGTTATTCTGGGCCTGTACCGCCATTTTCATCGCCACTTCCGTTGCCACCGACCCGGAATCGGCATAGAAGATATGGTTCATGGAAGGGGGAAGAATCTCGAGAAGTTTCTTCCCGAGTTCCACCGCCGGGCGATGGGTGAATCCCCCGAACATCACGTGACTCATTTTTTTGAGCTGACGCTCGATGGCCGCGTTGAGGCGCGGATGGTTGTAGCCGTGGATAACGCACCACCAGGAAGACATACCGTCAATCAGCCGTGTTCCGTCGGCAAGCACAATCTCTGCGCCTTCGGCATGGTCAACCATATAAGTCGGCAGAGGGTTGTGGGTCCCCGTGTAGGGATGCCACAGATGCCGCCTGTCGAATTCGTCATGAAGAGAGTTGTTGCTATTGGGAGTGCTATTGCTGTTGTCGGTCATATCGGATGGAATTAGCCATGCGAAATTACAAAATCCCCTCCAATTATACAAATACCTGGATTCAGGTGGCTATGTATTACCGGGCCCGAGGTCCCGGTAACACAACGAAGACATTTGAGTGCCGACACGGCCCTCAACACAATCTGCCTAAAAAATTCTCCTTGCTCCGATTTTTTAAAATCTTTTCTCGGTTTGCTTTGGCTTGTTAAAAAGACTTGGTTGTTCTTGGTTGTTCTGGTTTGCTTAGTAGAATCCTATTGTCTGGTTAGACGGGATCGACGTCGTAGTAGATGACGGAGGTTTTGATGTCGGGGTTCATGGAGACGGAGGCGAGAATCTGGCGCAGGAGGTCTTTCACTTTTTTCATCGATGCGCCTGCCTCGATTTTAAGCATTATTGATTGGAGATACCAGGTGGCGACGCGTGACACGAAAGGCTTCTCTGGCCCCAATACCCTCTCTCCGAAGACGTTGCGGAGAGCCATTGTGAACGTGACGGCGGCACGGTCGCACGTCATGTTGTCTTTGTTTTTGATATAGATGTTGATTACCTTGGTGAAGGGGGGGTAGGCATAACGGCTGCGGTCGGCAATCTCCGCAGTATAGTAGGAGCCGTAATCGTGCGCCTTAACGTATTTGAGCACCTCGTGTTCCGGATTGAGCGTCTGTATCACGACAGTGCCTTTCTCCTTGCGCCTCCCGGCGCGCCCTGCAACCTGTTCCAGCATATTGAACGCCCTCTCGTTGCTGCGGAAGTCGGGGAAATTGAGCAACGTGTCGGCATTCAACACTCCCACAACCCTTACGTCGCCGAAATCGAGACCTTTCGACACCATCTGTGTGCCGACAAGAATGTCGGTTTCATGGCGTGCGAATTCCTCGATTATTTCCTGGTAGGCATCTTTGTTGCGGGTGGAGTCGAGGTCCATGCGCGACACCCTGTAGCCGTCAAACTCTTCGTGCATCTCTTCTGCAATCCGCTCCGTGCCGTAACCGAAAATGCGGACGCTGTTCTGTCCGCATGCCGGGCAGAGTTTGGGCAACATCTGCGAGAACCCGCAATAGTGGCAACGCAGAAGACCTATATTCTTGTGATAGACGAGCGAAACGTCGCAGTTCTGGCATTTGGGGCTCCATCCGCATTGGTCGCAAACCACGACGGGTGCGAACCCTCTGCGGTTCTGGAAGAGTATGGCCTGTTTATGGTCGGCCATCGCATCGAGGATTCTCTTTCTCAGCGGAGAAGACAGAATCCCTTTCACCTCTTTCTTTTTACGCATGGCTGCCATATCGACAATCTCGACATCGGGTAGGGTGGCCCCTTCGAACCGCTCGGAAAGCGTCACAAGTCCGTATTTTCCGTTGGTGGCTTTGTAATATGTCTCGACCGACGGGGTAGCGGAACCGAGGAGTGATTTCGCCCCGTGCATCTGCGCAAGAACGAGTGCGGCGTCGCGTGCGTTGTAGCGGGGGGCCGGGTCATACTGCTTGAACGACGCCTCGTGCTCCTCGTCAACGATTATAAGCCCGAGCCGTGCAAAAGGGAGAAATACCGACGACCTAACGCCAAGCACCACAAGCGGTTCGTTGGTGGCGAGCAGGCGGCGCCAGATGTCAACCCTTTCTGAATCGGAAAATTTGGAATGATAGACGAGAAGTCGCTGCCCGAACACTTTTTTAAGCCTGTCAGAAAGTTGCGTGGTAAGTGAAATCTCCGGCACGAGGAAAAGCACCTGGTTGCCCGATTCAAGCACTTTGGCTATAAGATGGGTGTAAATCTCCGTTTTGCCGCTTCCGGTGACTCCGTGAAGCAACTGGATGGGAAGGGTCTTGAATCCGTCGGTTATCTCTTTCAACGCCCTCGCCTGGGCTTCGGAAAGAGGGGAGAGGTTTATTTTTGAAAGTTCCTCTGCCGAAGCAAAACGGTTGACGCTCTTCTTTACGGTCTCCATTATCCCCTTTTCTATCAGAGCACGTAAAATGGCGGGCGATACGCCGGCGGTGGCGATCAGTTTTTCCTTCTCCACTTCGCGGAGCTGACCGTTGGGACTAAGCCAGCCCGAAAGGTCGAGGTATGCAATCAGCGTCTTTTCCTGTTGGCGCGACCTTGAAAGCATCCCGAAGCATTCATGAAGGCGGTCGTTGTCTCCGCGTTCGATTTTCAACTGTACGAACGTCTGTTTTTTGGCGCGGTAACGCTCGGTCACTTTCTCGTCGATTTCCACGATGCCTTGTTCGAGAAGGCGGTTTATGACCGCAGCAACGTTTTTGAACCCTGTTTCCCCCTCGATTTCGGATATGCGCATTCGCTTGTTTTGCTGTAGAAGCTGTATGATGATAGCCTGCCGTTCCGTAAGTCGTAAGGGGGAAGAATCGTCGGGTTCGTAGTCCGGGTTCAGGGAAAGATATGTTTCGCTTTCAGGTTTGAGCCCGGTAGGGACGGCTGCCTTGAAAACTTCGCCGGGTGAACAAAGATAATAGTCCGCAATCCAACGCCAGAGTTTAAGCTGCGGATAACGGACTATGGGAGAGGAGTCGAGCACCGCCATCACAGGTTTTACGTCATACCCTTTCGGTTTGTCGGAATGTATGGCCTCGACGATGGCTGTGTAATATTTCTTTTTGCCGAACTGCACGAGCACACGCGACCCTACCTGCACCTCCACGTCCATATCATCCGGTATGGAATAGGTGAAGGTGGAATAGAGCGGGAGCGGAAGTATGACCTCGGCAAACAAATCGAGTCGGTTTTATCAGAACAGGTAAGCCAGGTTGATAAACCATCCCCTTGGCTGTGCCGAGTAGTTGTCGAGTTTTATGGTGCGGATTTCGTAGCTTATTCCCCAGGAATAGCCTGCGGAAAGCTGATAATGCTCCCAAAGTTCAACACCCGCGCCACATTGCATAGACACGTATGCTCCGGGATGCTCCAGGGCCGGCTGTTTGTTGGTGGCTACATTGAAAGAAAAAACGGGTCCGCCGAACACGAAAGGCGCGAGATATTGCTCGAATCCGTTCATGCGCGTCCATTTGAATTTAAGATTGAACGGCACCTCGATGACGTGCATCCATACATCCTGGTTTTTGATGCCGTCTGAACTCCAGACGGGGAAGTCTCCGAAATTCACGTTCGCTCCGTGGGCGTTATAACGGAGACCCACGTCGATTCCGAATCCGATGCCCGGAATCATAAGCTCGCCTGCCAAGCCGGCCTGACCGCCCGTCAGTCCTTTGGTGGTGGTGAGTTTCTGTTTCCAATGGAAAGTCGAGAAGTTGACACCCGCCGTCGGGCCCCAGCGGAATTCCGCAGAGGCCGTCAGGGCGGTAGCCAATATCACTGTCAGGATAAGAAGTTTCCTAAACATTATCAATATGTTGATGTGTGTTGTGATTTAACGGGAAGCATTCGTGCGTGCCTGCAAGGAGGGATATGCCTCCGGAATGTTTGATTGCGCAGGACTGAAATGCACAAATATTTTATACGTTGTCTTTAAATCAGAAGAGCCAAGCTGCCGTTACGGTCCAGTAGTTGTTTTTTACCTTTACAGTTTCCGTGTTGACAAGGCCGGTGAATTTTGCAACGTTGTTCATGCCGAAACCGTAGGAACCGGAAATCTGGAGGTGCTTGACAAGTTCTACGCCGAGACCGACGTTCCACGCCACCTGACAGGTTTTGGTCTTGATAGCGTCGAGTGAGTTCTTGTCGAGTTTGATGGCGAAAGAGGGGCCTGTGAATACGTATGGTGTAATGATGCTGCCTACGAGGGGAAGTCCGATTTTATATTTCAAATTGAGTGGTATCTCAAGGAAGTTCTTGTTGTAGGAAACGTTTTCGTCTTCCGGCGCTTTTGCATCGAGGTCTGAATTCATGCGTGTGTACATGGCGGAGAGGTCGAATGCGAGCCCGATGATGGGGACCTGGAACTCGGTCATGACGCCGAGTGTATAACCGCAATGGTTGTCTTTGTTGAAATTGTCTTCAAGATTGTTGATGTGAAGGCTGTTCATGTTAAGACCCGCCTTTACACCGAAACGGAACTGCGCATTGGCAACGCCCATGCCGCAAAGCGCAACGATAAGCGTAAGGATGATTTTTTTGTAAGATTTCATCTTTTTGTAGTTTAATTGTGGGTATAATGACATAACGTCGGGCAACCTGCGGCAAATTAACAACCGGCAGTATTTTGCCCTTTGGAGTGCAAAGTTAATAAAAATCTTGATAATAGATGAAAAATGTGGGGCGTAAGGGGTTTTTAGCCCCCTTTTTTTGATTAACTTTGCACCATGGAAGAAAATAAAGACGAAAAACAGGTGGCTGCGCCTGAGGAAATTAAGAGAATAGAAGCTGATTCGGAAGAGGAAATGAGAGTGACGGAGAAGACCATAGAGATGCTCCGCACCGTTTTCGACCCCGAAATTCCGGTGAACGTATATGACCTCGGCCTTATCTATAAGATAGATTACGACGTCGAGTCGAAGACCCTTCATGTGGATATGACGCTTACCGCCCCCGGTTGTCCGGCAGCCGATTTTATAATGGAGGATGTGCGTCAGAAGCTTCTGAGTGTGGAAGGACCCGAGAAAGTTGACCTGCGCCTTGTGTTCGAACCTGTGTGGACCCAGGATATGATGAGCGAAGAGGCGAAACTTGAACTCGGATTTCTGTAAGGCGAAGCCGATGAATACCTATTTTCTTAGCGACCTCCATCTGGGCGCACCGTATTTTCCCGACTCCCGAGAGGCGGAAAAGAGAATCGTGGCTTTTCTCGAACATATACGCCATGATGCCGCTACAATATATCTTCTGGGGGATATCCTTGATTATTGGTATGAATACCGGTATGTTGTGCCTCGCGGTTTCGTGCGTTTTTTCGGAAAACTTGCCGAACTCGCCGACGCAGGCGTTAGGATTGTATGGATGAAAGGGAACCACGATATATGGATTTACGACTATCTCCCTTCCGAACTTGGTATAGAGGTGATTGACGGAAGTCTGACAGAGGTTATCGACGGTAAGACTTTTTTTCTTGCACATGGCGACGGTGTAGGTAAGCTTCCGGCAAGTTTTCGTTTTTTGCGCTCGATATTCAGAAACAAGATATGCCAGAAAGCTTTCAGTTCAATCCATCCTCGATGGACGGTGCCTTTTGCTTATAATTGGAGCCGCCACAGCAGAATGAAAGGGGAGGAAAGAGGAATCCCTGACGACCGTATCCTCGAAAACCTAAGGAAGTTTGCCGTGGAATATCATGACCTGCATCCGGAGGTGGATTATTTCGTTTTCGGGCATGTCCATGTGTTGTGTCGAGAGAGGGTGGCTAAAGGTTGTGAAATGATAGTGCTTGGTGAATGGATTCATACATTCAGTTATGCTATTTTGGGTAAAAACGGGCTTGAATTAAGGAAATGGAGGGAAAATTAATATGTTTTACAACATGTTTCTGACATTTTGTCGAAAAAGATTTGGTCAGTCCGTCAGAAAGACCTAACTTTGCACCGAACCTAAAAACAATCTTTTTTACCTTAAGATTTTTTACCTGTAGAAACTTATCAAAGGGTGCGACCGTGGAGGTTATCACCCTTTATTTTTTTATTCCATCAAGTATGCAATCCTGTTGATAAGGTGAAAAAAAGAGGACCCCTTGTGTAAAAGAGGTCCTTCGTTTTTCCGGTGTGGATAATGTTTTTTCAGTTGTAGGCGATATTGTTTTATCTGATGATTGCCCTGCCTGCCCATACAAGCAGAATGCCGATGACTACGCTCAGCACGAGATATAGTATAAATGTGGTCCAATCGCCTTTGCTTCCCAATACCCACATATCGTCGGCAAAAGAGGAGAAGGTGGTGAAACCGCCGCAGAAACCCGTTATGAGAAGCACGTTTTCTCCGGGTGTCATCACGTGTGCTTTTTCAAGAAGCCCGAACAGAAGTCCGATTATGAAACATCCGATTATGTTGACAAGGAATGTGCCCATCGGGAACGAGCCATGCCACATCCCGGCACTCCATTTTCCAATCAAAAATCTGCCGCATGTGCCTACAAAACCACCGGCACCGGCAATAAGCATCATTTTAATCATAGTATAATTCTTTAGAGTTTATTTACTATAATTAACGCATCCCGGAGATATTCGGTTCAAGAATTATCTTTTGAAATGCTTTCGTTGTTCCTCTCCCTGATACGGTCACGGCGTCGCAGTGCGAAGAAGGTAAGGACTATGACAAGCGTTTCGGCGGCAACTGTCAGGTAGAAACGGGTTGCCTGCCCGCTTTTAAGCAGGTCGAGACCGAAATGCAGCGTCATAAACAAAGCATAGATTACAAGGAGAGATGTAACGGTTATGTGTCGTTGTAATTTCATGATTCAATAATCTGTAGGTTCTGACTGTCGCGGCCCGCAACGGTTATGCTTCGGCGGGGTCCGTATCCTCGTCGGGAATCGTTAGATAGGGCGATTCTTCCGGATTGAATTTGCCAGACGAGATATAGTCGTAGATTTCGATGCAAGCCATGGCATCGAGGGCTGCGTATGCCTGTTGTGAACTGGTCAGCTGTTCGGCTTCCCAGTTTGTAAGGCGTTGCCCTTTTGAAATGCGTTTGCCGAAAATTACGGCGTATATTTTTGTCAGGCTGTTGTCGGCAATCTTAAAATTTTTCACATAGTTCTGGAGCTCTATGAAGCCTTCAGGATGGATTTCCGTGATCTTGTTGAGATTGTGGAAATCATCGTGAACGGAGAGCCCTATTTTTCTTATCGAGGGATCTTCAAGAAGTTCTACGATTGGTTTTGCAAGCCCGAGGTGATTTATCCTGAACAGGTAACATGTCTCTCGTGTCGAAAGCTGAATGAGGGAAACCGTGTTTGATTGGCCTTTCCGGAAACTTGGCCTTGTCTCGGTGTCAAAACCGATAACGTCTGACTCTCTTAACTTATCGATTGCTTCTTTTATTCCCTCTTCATCTTCTACAATGCGCAATTCCCCGCTGAATTGAGCCGCCGGAAGGGCAGACAATTGCTGTTTTGTGATAGTTATAACTGCTTGTGATGACATATAGGAATCCATATAATGATATTAGGTGAGATTTTCGTTCGTTATAGGGCGATGGAATTCATGTGCAAATATACATAAAAAAAATAGATAAGGCTTTATCAAAACCGATAAATCGCATTAAAAATTGCTTTTTGCAAGTCGGATGTCAGAATATGTCGTAAGGTATGAGGGGTAGGGACATGCCTGAAGGATGCCGGTTTACAGCAATCTCCCGGCGCGGCAATGTCCCTACATGGTCATAAATATCGGTTATGTATCGCCTTCTTGGGTCATAGTTCTTCCGGCATGTCGAGCCAAATGGCAGATTGAAAACGCTTTGATATCCATTCTTTAAGATATGACCTCGTTTCATTGCAGATTGTCGTGTCCTTGTCGAAGAAGGGATTGTAGATCACTCCGAAAAGGTCGATGCCATAATCTTTGATGGCATTCAGAGTCAGGAGCACAAGGTTGATTGACCCGAGCTGTCCGCCGATCACGACCAGCGCGGGAAGCCGACGGTCGCGTATATAGTCGGCGGTGAGATATTCCTCTTCGAGAGGCACCATAAGTCCGCCGGCCCCTTCTATAAGCACCGTGGAATGTTTTTCTTCCAGTTTTTCTGTCGCAGCGTCTATTTTATCGAAATCGATGGTTGCACCGTCGATTCTTGCCGCCAGGTGGGGTGATGCCGGATACGTGAATATCACCGGGGCGGTGGTATGGTCGAGGTCCTCGGGTAATAGGCCCGTGCCAGTTATTTTACGGTGTACGAGGATGTCTTCGCTCATTCCGACGTTGCCGGTCTGAATCATCTTTTGCGTGATGCAGTCCACGCCGTTTTCGCGTAGTTCCCGGGCAAGCCATCCTGTGGCGTAGCTTTTCCCCACATCGGTGCCGATGCCTGTTACGAATAGGGCGTCAGGCCATTTAATTGTCGATATGTCCATTTGTTTTAATTAAACAAATGCCGGGAAAAGAACCTATATCTTTTCCCCGGCATTTAATGTAAAACTATACTTTCTTGAAAGGATGATGCGGTTTACCAGGCAAACATCGGGTAATCGTTCATCATCTCGTTTACTTCATTGCGGACTTCGGCAATCACCTTTTCGTCGTCGGCGTTGCAGAGCACACGGTCAATGAGGTCGGCTATGGTCTCCATCAGTTCTTCTTTCGCACCGCGTGTGGTGATGGCGGCAGTGCCGAAACGAAGTCCTGACGTCAGGAACGGCGAACGTGTGTCGTAAGGCACCATGTTCTTGTTGGCGGTTATGTCGGCCTCCACGAGCACTCTTTCCGCTTTCTTTCCGCTCATTTCCGGGAATTTCGGACGAAGGTCAACGAGCATACAGTGGTTGTCGGTGCCGTCGGAGATAATCTTGTATCCTCTCTTTATAAGAGCGTCGGAAAGTGCCTTGGCGTTTTTCTTGACTTGGAGGGCGTAGTCTTTCCATTCAGGCTGGAGAGCTTCGCCGAACGCCACTGCTTTTGCAGCGATTACATGTTCGAGCGGACCTCCCTGCACTCCCGGGAAAACAGCAGAGTCAAGAAGGGCAGACATTTTTTTGATTTCCCCTTTCGGCGTCTTCTTGCCCCAGGGGTTTTCGAAGTCTTTCCCCATGAGGATGAGTCCGCCGCGCGGACCGCGGAGTGTCTTGTGGGTGGTAGTCGTGACAATATGGGCATGTTTCACAGGATTCTCGAGGAGTCCGGCGGCTATAAGTCCGGCAGGGTGTGCCATATCGACCATGAAGATTGCCCCGATTTCGTCTGCCACTTTACGGATGCGGGCATAGTCCCATTCGCGGCTGTAGGCGCTTCCGCCGGCAATGATGAGTTTCGGACGCTCTTCGCGGGCTTTCCTTTCAAGTTCGTCGTAGTTCACCCTTCCTGTTTCCGCCTCTACGGTGTAGCTTATCGGAGAGAAGTGTAGTCCTGAAAAGTTTACAGGGCTTCCGTGGCTGAGGTGTCCTCCGTGGCTGAGGTCCATGCCGAGGAACTTGTCGCCTGGCTGGAGGCAAGCCATGAACACGGCCATGTTCGCCTGTGCGCCGCTATGCGGCTGCACGTTTGCCCATTCTGCATCGAAGAGCTTTTTTGCACGTTCGATGGCAAGGTTTTCAGCCTCGTCAACTACCTGGCATCCTCCATAATAGCGATGTCCCGGATAGCCTTCGGCATATTTGTTGGTGAGGCAGGAACCCATGGCACGCATCACTTCGTCGCTTACGAAGTTTTCACTTGCAATGAGTTCGATTCCCCGACGCTGGCGAAGATGCTCGCGGTCGATGATGTCGAAAATCACGTTGTCTCTTAACATAATGAATTGGTTTTAGACGTGAAAGTATCAGATTTTAAGATTTCAACCTCCGAAGTTGTCGTAGTGTATCGACTCCGGTTCCACACCGAGGTTGTAGAGCATGTTGTTTACGGCATTGCTCATCGGACCCGGGCCGCACATGTAATATTCGATGTCTTCAGGGGCATCATGGTCTTTAAGATAGTTTTCATACATTACCTGATGCACGAATCCGGGAGTGTAGGCCACTCCGGCGGCATCGGCAGCCGGGTCCGGACGGTCGAGTGCAAGATGGAACTTGAAGTTGGGGAAGTCTTTTTCAAGCTGCAGGAAGTCCTGAAGGTAGAACACTTCGTTGAGTGCGCGGGCGCCATAGAAATAGTGCATCTTGCGGTCGGTGGTATGGAGGGTCTTTGTCATCCACATAATCTGTGCCCTGAGAGGAGCCATTCCGGCACCTCCGCCAACCCAAATCATTTCCGCCTTCGAATCCACAATCGGATGGAAATCTCCGTAAGGTCCGCTCATCATCACCTTGTCGCCCGGTTTTAGGGAGAAGATGTAGGAGGAAGCAATTCCGCACGGCACTTCCTGAAAGCCGACTTGTGGCTTCGGTTTGAACGGCGGTGTGGCTATTCTGACGGTCAACATAATACGGTCGCCCTCTTCAGGATAGTTCGCCATGGAATATGCGCGTACGGTTTCCTCCGTATTTTTGGCTTTGAGAGTGAAAAGTCCGAATTTTTCCCATGCAGGGAGATATTCGTCGCCGATCAGCGATTTGTCGATGTCACCGTCGTAGGTCATCTCATATTTCGGGATACGTATCTGTGCGTAAGAACCCGGTATGAAATTCATGTGTTCCCCTTCCGGAAGCTTTACAATGAATTCCTTTATGAATGTTGCGACATTTCTGTTGGAAATAACCTCGCATTCCCATTCCTTGACGTCGAGTGCGGCAGGGTCAACGTGGATTTCCATATCGCTCTTCACTTTCACCTGGCATCCGAGACGCCAATGGTCTTTCATTTGTTTGCGTGTGAAATGCACGGCCTCGGTGGGGAGCATGTCGCCGCCCCCTTCAAGCACCTGCACTTTGCACTGTCCGCAGCTGCCTTTGCCGCCGCATGCCGACGAGAGGTGTACTCCGCCGTCGGCGAGAGTGGAAAGCAGCGATTTGCCGCTCGGAGCTTTTACGTTTTTCTTACCACCGTTGATGGAGATGTTGACTTCGCCCGACGCAACGAGCCAGTTCTTGGCAAGGAGAAGAACCACCACGAGCACGAGAACGATGACAAAAAATATCAACGCCGCCACGATGACCGAATTCCAATGAATCATATTCAGTAATGACATAGTGAATTATTAGTTTTAGCCTGTCGCGCTGTGAAGACGCGACCATCGGCGGAGTTAGATTTTAATACCGAGGAAGCTCATGAAGGCTATTCCCATGAGGCCGGTGATGATGAATGTGATGCCGATTCCGCGGAGGGGGGCGGGAATCTGGTTATAGGCAAGGCGTTCGCGAATGGCGGCGAGGCACGTGATGGCGAGAAGCCAGCCGATGCCTGAGCCTGCGCCATAGACGGTGGCGGTCCACGCGTTGGTGAAGTCGCGTTGCTGCATGAAGAGCACGGCTCCGAGAATCGCGCAGTTCACGGCAATCAGGGGGAGGAAGATGCCGAGCGACGAATAGAGGGCGGGCGAATACTTCTCGATTGCCATTTCAAGAATCTGCACAAGCGCGGCTATCACCGAAATGAACATTATAAGCCCGAGAAAACTCAGGTCGGTTTCGGCATATTCCTCGCCGAGCCAGCTCAAGGCACCCGGCACGAGGATATACTGGTTGATGCACCATGTGACAGGCAAGGCGATTATAAGCACGAAGCTCACTGCCACGCCAAGCCCGAAGGCTGTCTTCACATTCTTCGACACGGCAAGGAATGAACACATGCCGAGGAAGTAGGCGAATATCATGTTGTCGATAAAAATCGACCTTATGAATAGATTTAGATTTTCCATAATTTAAACTATGTTACGGTCTGCTCCCTTGGTTTATTCCTGAAGGTCTTTGTTGCGTGAACGGTGTACCCAAATGATGCAGGCCACCGTGATAAGGGCCATGGGCGGGAGAATCATCATGCCGTTGTTCTGGTAGCCGTTGTCATACCACCACTGCGGAATCACTTGAAATCCGAAAAGGGTGCCGCTGCCGAGAAGTTCGCGGAAGAAGCCCACGATTATAAGGATTATGCCGTAGCCGAGACCGTTGCCGATGCCGTCGAGGAAAGCCGGCCACGGGCGGTTGGCCATGGCGAACGCTTCAAGGCGTCCCATGATGATACAGTTGGTGATGATAAGGCCGATAAACACCGAAAGGGCTTTGCTGATTTCATAGTTGTATGCCTTTAGAACCTGATCAACGATAACCACGAGGGCGGCAACGATCACGAGCTGCACGATGATGCGGATGGAATTGGGAATCGTGTTGCGCAAGAGCGAAATAATCACGTTGGCAAGTGCAAGCACGGCGGTGACCGAAATGGTCATGACCACGGCGGGTTCCAGTTTCGCCGTCACCGCAAGGGCGGAACAGATTCCCAACACCTGCACGATGACCGGGTTGTCTTTCGAAAGAGGATTGACGAGGGCCGATAATGATTTACTGATATTCATGACAGGAAATCTTATTTGTTTGAAAGGGATTTAAAGAAAGCGGAGTAGGGCTCAAGTGAGTCATAGAGCATTTTCTGCACGCCCTGGCTTGTAATCGTACCGCCGCTGACGGCATGCACCCAAGCTTTGTCCTGAGGTTCCTTCCCGGTTTTTACGACGGCTACCGACGTGAACTTGCCGGCGGTGGAAAATATGTCTTTACCTTCGAATTGGTCGCGGAAAGCAGGCTTTTCTATTTCAGCACCGAGTCCCGGAGTTTCGCCCTGGTGGGCGAAATAAGCTCCGTAAATGGTGTCGCCGTTGTCATCGAAGGCTATATAGCCCCATATCGGACCCCAAAGGCCTGCGCCATATACCGGGATGATGTATTTAAGCCCGTCGGGCGTGGTGCATTCGAACACCGGAAGAAGACGCTCTCCGGCAGGTTTCTTGACTTCGGTGCCTACATTTACGTCGAATGCCTGTATGGATGAATCCACTTTGTCACCTTTCACATTTACGATATAGCTTGATGTGATATGGGAGGCGAAAACGTCGGATATGTTTTCATTTTTGTCCGGCACGATACGCGCGGCGGCAAGAATCTGACGCTTGGTGTCGTTGGCTATGTTTTCCACCTGCATGGGGCGAAGCGCCTGATAGACCACTGACAGAACCACTCCCACCACTATAACGAGCACGGTGGAGTAGATTATGGTATAGGTGTTGCTTTGTCTATTCATAACTCGGGAGTGTTAGTTCTTTGCGATTGCACGTTTAAGACGACGGTTAATGTTGGCGTTGACCACGCAGTAGTCAATCAGCGATGCGAAACAGTTGAGAAGAAGCACCGCAAGCATAGCCCCTTCGGGATATCCCGTATTGTAGCATCTGATAAGGATTGCAACCGCGCCGATAAGGAATCCGTAAATATACTTACCGGTATTCGTGCGGCAAGCTGTCACAGGGTCGGTGGCCATGAAGACGATGGCGAAAGCAAACCCTCCGAGGCAAAGCTGTTCCACGGGACTGAGATAAGTGACGGGGTAAAGCGGAGTGGCGAAATGATTGGCAAGGAGCGCCATCAGAAGACCTCCGGCGATGCCCGAGAATACGATTCTCCAGGATGCTATGCTTGTGATGAGGAGAATGGCAAGACCTATGAGTATGCATAGCGTGGAGGTCTCTCCCCATGACCCCGGGTATAAACCGAAGAACATGTCCATAAGGCTAAGCGGGGAACCTGTCACTCCCAACACTTCGGCGGCACCGTCGGACGAAGCGAGCTGCCCGAGCGGTGTGGCTCCCGAAAAACCGTCAACGGCAGCCATATCGCCCAGTGAGACGAAGACGTGGTCGCCGCTCATCTTCGAAGGATAGGCGAAGAAGAGGAATGCTCGCGTCACAAGGGCGACGTTGAGGAAATTGTAGCCTGTGCCTCCGAATACTTCCTTTGCAAAAACCACGGCAAAAGCCACGGCGACGGCAAGCATCCAACACGGAGTGGAAACAGGACAAATCATGGGTATGAGAATGCCCGAAACAAGGAATCCCTCTTGAATTTCATGTCCTCTTATCTGCGCTACGAAGAACTCGATGCCGAGACCTACGATATAGGCGGTCAGAATTTGCGGAAGCACGGCGAAGAACCCGTAGAAGAAAAGATGGAATAATCCATGGTCGGGGTCACCGACGGCAAGTGCATGTTGCAGCCCAACGTTCCACATGCCGAACAGACAGCAGGGGAGGAGCGCAATCACCACCATAATCATCGTGCGTTTCGAATCGTTGGCGTCATGGATATGTACGCCGGTGCGCGATGTTTCGTTGGGGGTGAATAGAAAAGTGTAGAAACCGTCGAAAACAGAGTGGAGTTTCGAAAACTTCCCTCCTTTTTCAAACTGAGGCTTCACACTGTCGATTTTTTTCTTTAATCCTTTCATTTGAAATTTTATATGTAGCCCGCATCGGCTACAGAAATCGAGATGTTAATTTCTTTTGACGTTCGCTTCCGATATTCGACATACGGAAACGTTTTTACCGGCTAAATCAGGAAAGCTCTTTCCGAAGATTGGCGAGGCCGTCCCTTACGATTTTCTGGAGTTCTATTTTAGAGGTGTCAACAAATTCCGGAAGCGCGAAATCTTCAGGAGCCACTTCATATATGCCGAGTTTCTCCATTCTGTCGATATCGCCCGCGATAATCGCTTTCAGAAGATATTCGGGATAAATGTCGAAAGGGAAAACCTTGTCGTATTCGCCGCTGAGAATCATGGCGCGGTGTCCCCCTTTTATTCTGGCATCGAAATCGAACGGTTTCGAGAGCCCGCGGATAAATGCCGGGAAACTGTGCTTTACGCTATATTTTTTCGGATTCAGGGAAGCCCATCCCATGAATTCATCGGCGTTCGCGCCCTCTTCGATTACGGTAATCTGACGGTATGGGAAATGGAGGAAGCCTTCGGGCGTGACTCTTTGGCCGGTCAGGACGTTGCCTGAAATTATCCGGATGTCGGAAGTCGCCGTGAGGTTGCCGTCGATAAGCGAGTCTACCGATGCTCCGATAAAGGTGCGTACCAGATGGGGGTCTTTAATGCAGGGGCCTGTCAGGGCTATCGTAGTGTGGTAGTCGGATGTGCCTTTTTCACAGAGCAGCCCTATTCTTGCAGCCGTTGCGGCATCGAGCGTCCATACGGTCTCTCCTTTGTTGACAGGCTTGACTGCCGCAATCTGCGTGCCGACATTGCCGGCAGGGTGCGGCCCTTCGAATTCTACTGTTTCCGCCGCCGTCGAATTCAATCCTGAACCGGCGCGGACCCCGAGATATACCTTTCCTTCCGTAAGTTGTGAAAGCGCACGGAGTCCTTTTTCGAGCCATGGGGTAAGGTCGGAGTCAAGCAATTCGGGGGCAAGAGGAGCGGAATCGAAGGCGGTCACGAATATGTCGCGCGGGTTGTCGTTGCCATTGGGTACAATGTCGTAAGGACGCTGTCGCATCATAGCCCAAAGTCCGCTCGACATGAGGGCTGTCTTGATTTGTTCGGGCGTTGACGGTGGCGTAAATGACTTTGTGCTTTCCGATTCCTTCTCTACACTGATAAACTCGATGTGGCGTCGTTCGCCTCTCTTAATTTCTCGGACAGTGCCTGCCACGGGAGATGTCAGAAAAATTTCACCGGAATCCTTGTCTTTCATCAGAGGGTCGCCGGCGCTAACTTTGTCGCCAACTTTGACGACGGCCTTCCAGACAGGTCCGGGGAAGTCGTCGGGACAGATGGCGAAAAGAGCGGTCTTATCGTCGTCGGAAATGCGTGAAGACGCTTTACCTGACAAAGGAATGTCAAGACCTCTCTTTATTCGTTTGATTTCAGCCATAAGTGATAAAAATAGTGTTTGCTGACAGACCGACTTGTGTTAGGGTTCATGTCTTTCTGCCGCAGTGGAAGTTGTTTTAATCGACCCATGGATTCGTCATGAGTACAATCTTTTGCAAAATTACTAATAATAGCTGTTTTATGCAAAAAAAACTTCCGCAACTCATAAAAGAGTTGCGGAAGTTTTTTATTGTCGCAATTTTTATTGTCTTCCGAAGGGGGATAATTATTTAAGACCCTCCACGAATTTACGGTATGCCTCGTTGTTGGGGTCATACTGCAGATACTTGTTGAAGTATTCTTTCGCCTTTTCCACGTCTTTCTGGTCGAGGTAGTAGTTGCCCATATAGTTATACATGGTCTTGGCATCGTTGGCGTAACGTGCGGGGTTTTCACTTGCCTCAAGAAGGGTGATAGCTTCCGTATAGAATGGAACGGCGGCAGATGCAACCTGGTCTTCGGGAGCCTTCTGCATGGCGATGTCGCCATAGAATTTTACGGGTTTGTAGTTGTCGGGAAGGATTTCTTTAGCCTTGTTGGCGTAGTTTTCGGCGATGCCGTAATACTTCTCGGCAGCTGCCGGGTCTTTGGTCTTGTTTTCGACGCCTGCATAGAAAGCGAAGGTAGCTTGCTGTATGAAGTCGTTGTAGCCGGGTTTCTCCGAGTGGCTGATATAGCCGTCGTATGCATCGGCGGCTTTCGAAAGGTTGTTTTCCTCAACGAAAGTCATTGCGAGCTGCTTGTAGAATTCCGGATTGTCAGGCATTTCCTGGATAGCTTCCTGAAGGATGGCCTGTGCCTCCTCGGGACGTTTGGCAGCATTATATTCCGATGCGATAAGAATATAGTCGATAGGAGCGAATTTGTTGTTTTTGTTCGCTTTGTGTGCTGCATTGAGGGCGTCGGCCATAGGAAGGAGCTGGTCTGCCATTTCCTTAATCTGTGCGGCGTTCATGAATTGATAACGCTGTGCGGTGAAGTTGTTGGGGTCGGCCTTGAGAAGCGCAGATGAATAGTCGTATCCGTCTTTATACTTTCCGTCGTAGAAAAGAAGGAATGCGTAGCGGTCTTCATCCTGCTTGAAGTGATTGGGGTTTTTCACATATTTCCCATATTCGGCGGCAGCCTGGGGATACTGCCCTGCATTGTAGTATGCATTGGCGATTTCACGCTGGGCGAGTGCCGAATTGGGGTTCTGCGAAAGAAGCTTGTTGAGCATGTCGATGGCAAACTGGGGGTTGACCATAGTGAAAAGGTTGGCGTATTTCACGTAGGCCTCGGTTGCGTCGTTGTTGTAGTTTGCGGCCATCTCATACTGTGCTGCTGCACCGCCGAAGTCTTTGTTGTCTTTCTTGCGGTCGCCTTCAAACAGATATATGTCGGCATCCTGCATGTTGATTTTACGCGCCTTTTCAATGCGCTTTTCGATTTCCTTGGCGTAAAGCGCAGGGTCGGTCTCGTAATTAGCACGTGCTATGGCAATCTGCAGGGGTGCGCTTTTTTTGATTCTCTTTTCAGCTTCTTTAAAAAGATCCTCGGCTCCCTTTTTATTGCCGGATTTCAGTTCAATCTGTGCAAGCCCGACATAGTTGAACGCGTTTTCAGGGTTTGCCTGAGTACCTTCGTTAAACCATTTTGCGGCTTCCGACTGATTGCCGTCATTAAGGGCGATGAGTCCGAGGTAGTAGTCGCATACCGATTTGTCGGTTCCGGGGTTGTTCATATTGCGAAGCAGCAGTTCTTTTGCGTTGGCAAGCTGGTCTGCTTTGTAATACTCTTCTCCCTCGATGTGGGTTTGTGCCAATGAACTGAGGGCGGCGCCTGCAATGAAGGCGGATGTGAGAATGAATTTTAATTTCATCTGTATTTTTTTTTGATTTCTTCTTGCTTTTTGCGAAGTGAGATTCTAATGAAAGTAACGAATAAATCCTCCGCGTTATTATGACAATGCGGAGGAATATAAGTTTAACTAACTAAAAAGTAGCTTTCATTTTTATTTGTTTTCAAACCTATTCGACCGGAAGGTCTTCGAACGTTTGCGTTGAGTATCTATATCAATTCCACTACGCGGGGATTCATGTGGTAGGGTAGTATGCCGGTTTTTGATATAATCTTCTGGCCGACAAACCCCGTCACAAACACATAGAAACTATGGAGCACCGTTGAATTGCTGGCGGTAGAAATCATATAGACTTTCCTGACAAGAGGATATTCGCCCGAATAGATATATGCCTGGTAAGGCTTATAAGCCACCGCACTGAAATCATTGTCTTCGTTCGGATTGCTTATCTTGATTATATTAACTTCGGATGTTAGCGTCGATGTTATCGTGTCGTTCTGGTTTTGATAGTCTTCCATACGTTTGTCCATCGGTATTTTCTTCGCCACGCTAAGGTCGTCGCCGAGCCAGCTGACGCTTATAACTCCGAGGGCGTCGGGGTCGGATTTGACAATATCGAACACTTCCGCATTGTTTTTCTGTGCAAAGGAATTAGTGGTTTCTGAAATCTGTTTCCCTTCCGGCAGGAATTTGTCTTTCAGATAACTGACCGTGGAGGATTCCGCGTTGTCAAACACAAGTTTTATGGCAGTCGTGTCGTTGCCTGCAAGCTGATTCCACTTCGTGATTTTGCCGTTGAGAATATTTTTGACTTCATCCAGGGAGAGTGCGCCTACAGGATTTTCCTTGTTGGTTATCAACGCCACGGCATCCACCGCTATGCAGTTCTGGCGCACGACTCTCTTATATTTTGCCTTCATATATTCAATCTGGTCTTTTGTAAGCTCGCGTGTGGTGATTATCGCCTGCGTGCCGTCTGCCATCAGAGTGTCGATGGCGTCGCCCTCGCTTACATAGAACGGGATAATCGATGATTCCGGATACGTGTATTCAAAAACCTCGATTTCTTCGTCGAGTATGTTTTTGAATCCGTCATCGCAGAATATCGTTGCACTGCCGGAAGCATATTCCCCACGTTTTACCGGCGTACAGCCGACTACTCCTGCTGCAGCGGCAAACAGGAGTAGCGCTGAAATCATTTTGGAGACAGTGTATTTTATCATGTCTGAATCTTGGGGTTAAGATACTATTGTTTTAATTCATGCCTTTGTAGAGCCTATAGCCTCTCCAGACTCCGTATGCACATAGCAGTGCGCCGCAGGTAATGCTTATCGCGTCGTTGTCGATGTTGAAAACATCGAAAATGAAAAGAAGTCCGACGGCCACATATACTATTACCATGAATATACCGAATACAAGACGGCCACCCTTAGGCATATTGCCATTGTAATTATTGTCTTTCATAACTCGAAATTTTAAATGTTCTATAAATTTAACAAATCAAGTTAATGGATGTTCAATAAATTTATAAAAAGAAGAGACTCGACGAGCGGGTCTCTTCTTTTTATATACGCTCACTTATGTGAGTAGGGTTTACGAGTTCTGGAGTTTGAAGGTGACAGGGAGGTTGAAGTAAGAACGCACGGCTACACCATTGTTCTTACCGGGCTGCCATTTCGGCATCTTCTTAACCACGCGGAGAGCCTCGCGGTCAAGATCCTTGTCAACACCTTTAAGGATAGTGGCCTGACCGATAGAACCGTCTTTCTCAACGACGAACTTCACGATCACACGACCTTGAATATCGTTCTGCTGAGCTGCTTCCGGGTAGCGGATGTTGCTGCTGAGCCATTTCATAAGGGCTGCCTGTCCGCCGGGGAATTCAGCCATCTGTTCAACGGCTACGAAAATCTCTTCCTCTTTCGGCTTCTCAGGTTCCGGCTCTTTTACAACCACCTGCTCCTGCACGGCTTTGAATTTATCGGCATCGTCAGAACCCTCCTGGTTAACGACACCACGGGCGGTGTTGTCTTCCTTCTGGGTTTCCATATCCATCACCTCGTTTTTCACCTTGTCGGCATCAACGATGGCAATCTGAGTAACCTGTACGGTGGCAAGCACCTCTTCAGGTATTTCAATCTCGGGTTGCTCGAATTTCTGCTCTTCGGGTTCGGGCTCGGGTTCGGGCTCCTCTTCCTGTTGTAGAAGTTCGGCAGCAGCCATCTTTTCGCGCTGTTCCTGAAGTGCTATTGCTTCCTGCTCTGCCCTATAGTCAGAATACTTAGAGTAAGCAAGGATGAGGAAGAACACCACGATGAGGCCAATCAGAGTGAACAGTGCTGCAAGGTTGTGGCGTTTGTCGCTTTCTTTTCGCATCTGGTATGCACCGAACTCTTTGTTTTTGTCGGCAAATACCAAGTCACGCCATTCCTTCGATGTTAGATCTACATTTCTTTTCGACATTTTTCCTATTGTTCTTAAGCGTTAATAAATCTAACATCAGTTGCCATGATGATTGTTCTGATAGTCAATGAGCATCACTGAGTCAGCACGGGTCATGTTGTCAATCTGATATTTCGAGATAGAGTTTATCTGCATTTCGTCAAGCAGCTCTACAAGACTTCCGAAAGAAGCCTGGGGAGTTGACTTGATGATTATGACGGGCTTCTTGAGGTTCTCGTTTTTACGGATAGCACTTGCAGCCTCGTCATAAGCGGCCTGGGCTTTCTCTCTTCCGTCTTTGGTTTCGAGGCTGCCGAACCCGCCGTTAGCATATTTCTCCTTAATCTTGTTGATTTCGTCGAGCACTTCTTTGTTGCGCTTCTGGATAATCTCACGGATACCTTTGGCGGTATGCTTGCCTGCGTTGACCTCGTCGGCGAGGAATTCAGACTTTTGCATGTTGTTGTTCTCAGAGAGGACAACACCGCCAGGACCGAAGATGCCGGCATCGCCACCTGGCTTTCCGAAATAGTAGTAAACCTCGTTAACGACTTTTCCGTTGACGGAGTCAACGTCCATTGAGCCGGTCTTCCTCTTGGCATCGAGAATGATTGTCACGGCATCGTCGGCAGAAGCCTGCGACATGTTTTCCGTGTTTTCCACTTTCTCGTTAGAAGGAAGGGCAATGGTCAGTGTCTGAGATTTAATCATGGTCGTACAGAGCATGAAGAACGTGATAAGCAACATGTTCATGTCCACCATAGGCGTGAAATCCACGCGAATCGTCATTTTTTTCTGGGCGCCTTTCTTGCCGTTGCCGCCCGAATTCTGTTGAACTTCTGCCATGGTCTTATTCTCCTGCTTTAAGTGCGGTCAAAAACGTAAACTTATTCATGTGGATGGTCTGGAGATTGTCCATCACCATGTGGATGACGTCGAACGAAGTGTTCTGGTCAGCCTTGATTGCCACGCCCGTGCCGTCTTTGATTGCCTGTGACAGGTTTTCGTTTTCGGTCTGGCGCAATGCTTTCATCCACATCTGGAATTCATTGAGATTGTTCTCGTCGGAGCTGACCGAGATGGGAATGCCGGTGACATGGTTCTTGTCCATATCTTCGCCTTGCATCCATTTGTCCATCTTTGTCTGTCCTTCCTGCTGGTCGGCGAGATTCAAGAACTCGCCCATTTGCTGGAGGGGAACGCCAAACGAGCCCAATTTGCTGAAGGCCTGCTTCTGTGCAGCGTTGAAGCTGACTTTGTTCTTATGCGATTCGTTATAGATTTCGCTTACCTTGTCGAGCAACGCCATTCTCATCTTCTCGTTCGACCAAGCCGATGAAGTGTCGTTGTTCATTGTAAGCCAAACCTTTCCTTCCGGACTTACGAGCACTTGCACGAAGTTGGTTTCCTGCACCTTTTCGGTCGAAACCGACGGCGGTGTAACCACAGTGGTGGGCTCTTTCTGAAGGAAGGTCGAAGTCAACATGAAGAAGGTAAGGAGCAGCACCGTCACGTCACTCATCGCGGTCATGTCGATGAATGTGCTTTTTCTTGCTATTTTTACTCTTCCCATATTAGCTATAAACTTATTCGGTTTGAAAAATAGATGTTATCGTCCCGTCGAACCACAAATTATTTGTGTGTTGCGGCGAATGTAGCTACGATTGAGAAACCGATTTCGTCGATAGCGTAGGTGAGGTTGTCGATCTTGTTGGTGAAGAAGTTGTAAGAGATAACAGCGAATGCACCGGTTGCGATACCGAAGGCGGTGTTCACAAGTGCCTCGGAGATACCGGTAGAGAGCTCGGTGGAGTCAGGAGAACCTGAAGAAGCAAGAGCCTGGAATGATTTGATCATACCCATAACGGTTCCGAGAAGACCGACGAGAGTACCGAGGGTGGTGAGGGTAGCCACGATGGGGAGGTTCTGAGAAAGAGAAGGCATCTCGAGAGCGGTGGCCTCTTCAACTTCGTTGCGGAGGGTGGTGAGTTTCTGCTCTTTGCTGAGGACCGTGTTGGCATCCATCTCTTTGTATTTTACGAGAGTGTTGTAAACGACAGATGCTACAGAACCTTTCTGCTTGCGGCAACGCTGCATAGCTGCGTCAATGTCGTTCTTTGCGAGGTCGGCTTTGATGTCGGCAACGAATTTGGTGGTGTTGCCTTTGCCGCTTGCAGAGCTGAGGGCGATCCAACGCTCGATTGAAAGAACGATCACAGTGAGGAGAAGGGTCATCAGGATAGGCACGATGAAACCACCTTTATATACAGTACCGGCGAGGTTGAGGGGGTGTCCTGCAGTGTCGTTACCCTCGAAGTTGCCGGGAGCACCCATGGCGAAGAGGAAGATACATACCGCTGCGATTGCGCAAGCGATGATAACAAGGAAGGCGTTGCGGATGCCGCGAACGTTGCTGATTTTCTCTTCCTTTTTCACTTTGGCTGCTACTGAAGAAGGAGCCTGAGCCTTTGGATTCTGAGATTCCATAATGTTAAATAGTGTTTGTTTGTTGATTAAAGATTATTATTTTTTTTGAGTTGTCGTGGTTTGGGTGTGGCGTTGCTTTCGCGTTCTGCCTGTTTGGGTTTTTCATGCCTTAGGGCTGATTGTCACCTTAGGAACCTATTGACACTGCAAAATTACAATTTAATTTGAAAAAAACAACACTTTATTATCAAAAAAAATCTTTCTGAAACGGTGTCTGTTTTTTAAAATATGTGAAACCGGAGTTTTTTTCTGGAAATTTCGTTGAAATTTCGGTAGATAGAGGCCGGCGGCTGCATGCGCCGACCTCTATTTGTCGGCTCTATAATAATAAGGATGGCTTATATTATAGTTCGTTTCAACTTATTTCACGGCAGCTACGCCCGGAAGCACTTTGCCTTCGATTGCCTCAAGGAGGGCACCTCCGCCTGTGGAGACGTAGGATACGCTGTCGGCAAGACCGAATTTGTTGACACAGGCAACAGAGTCGCCTCCGCCTACGAGGGAGAATGCTCCGTTGTCGGTTGCCTTGACGATGGCTTCGGCAATGGCGCGTGAGCCGGCGGTGAAGTTGTCGAATTCAAACACACCGGCGGGGCCGTTCCAAAGGATGGTCTTAGAGGGGATGATGGCTGCTTCGAAAGCTTTGCGTGTTTCGGGGCCGGCATCAAGTCCTTCCCAACCGTCGGGAATGTCGTTGCTGGGGCAAATCATTGTCTTTGCATCGTTGCTGAAGCTGTCGGCTGCAACACAATCGGTGCCGAGGATAAGGTTCACGCCTTTCTCTTTTGCCTGCTTGATGATGTCGAGGGCGAGGTCGAGCTTGTCGTCTTCGACAATCGACTGTCCGATTTTGCCGCCCTGGGCTTTGGCGAAAGTATATGTCATGCCGCCGCAAAGGATGAGGTTGTCAACCTTGTCCATGAGATTTTCGATGATTCCGATTTTTGTGGAAACCTTCGAACCACCCATGATGGCCGTGAACGGACGCTTGATGTCTTTGAGGATATTGTCAACTGCCTGCACCTCTTTCTCCATAAGGAAGCCGAGCATTTTGTTGTCGGGGGTGAAGTAGTCGGCTATTACGGCTGTTGAAGCATGTTTGCGGTGGGCGGTTCCGAAAGCATCGTTCACATAAACGTCGGCATAACTTGCGAGCTTCTTGGCGAATTCTTTCTGACGCTCTTTCATTTCTTTCTTGGCTGCGTCGTATCCGGGGTCGGCTTTGTCGATGCCTACAGGCTTCCCTTCTTCCTCGGGATAGAAACGGAGGTTTTCAAGAAGAAGCACTTCTCCGGGTTTCAGATTGGCGGCGGCTTCGGAAGCGTCCATGCAGTCGGGCACGAACTTAACGTCGGTGCCGAGAGCTTTGGCAACGTCTTCACGAATCTGAGAAAGGCTGAATTTCGGGTTTACTTTCCCTTTTGGTTTGCCCATGTGCGACATAAGAATCAGGCTGCCTCCGTCGGCAAGGATTTTCTTAAGCGTGGGGAGGGCACCGCGGATTCGGGTGTCGTCGGTGATGTGGCCGTTTTCGTCAAGAGGCACGTTGAAGTCAACTCTGACGATGGCTTTCTTTCCTGCGAAATTGTAATTTTCGATTTTAGCCATTTTGGTAAGATGTATTAATATATGACTTTTGATAAGAATTTTTTAGGACACTCTTGAAGAGAAAGGTTCTTTGAACAGGTTCATCAGCAGTCGAGAACCGTGACGCAAAGATAATGATTTTTGTCGGGATTGACAACAAATATTTGCGACAATAAAAATTTGATTAATTTTGTAACATAATTTAATGTTTTAAGTATGGATGACGAGTTGCGCCCAGGCGATAAAGGGCGATTATTATTTGAGAAACGTTTTGGCGTGGTCCCCGACGTTGTGACTCTACCCGGAGCGGGTTCTGACCGGCGTTATTACAGGATGTCGGCACCGGGATTGCCAACGGTCATTGCCACAGAAGGGGATGACGCGGTGGAGAATAAGGCGTTTGTGTCGTTGTCTGCGGCATTTCGCGCGTCGTGTCAGAAAGTTCCTGAAATAATAGCGTGTGATGACGATTACGGATGCTATCTTCAGGAGGACCTCGGCGACAGGCAGTTGCTGGAGGTATTGTCGTCTGACGAGAGGATTCCGCTTGCAGAGAAAGTAATGGAGTCGCTTGTTAGCCTCCAGACTGTGCCTGAGGCAGTATGGAAAGGGCACGTCGCCGCCAGGGATTTCTCGGAAAGGCAGGTGATGTGGGATCTCAATTATTATAAATACGAATTTCTACGTCCGGCGGGCATCGGTTTTGATGAAGAGCTCCTTGAAGATGACTTTTGCGCCTTTGCATCGCGGATGACGCACGCCGACCGACGCCTGTGCGGGTTCATGTATCGTGACTTTCAAAGCCGCAATGTCATGATCCGTGACGGCGAACCTTGGTGGATAGATTATCAGGGCGGACGCAAAGGTCCTCTGCTGTATGATGCAGTTTCTTTCCTGTGGCAGGCGAAGGCCCGCTTTTCAGAGGAAGAAAGGCGACATCTCTTATCGATATACGCCTCGGCATTGTCGCGCGTGAGAAAGGTTGAGGTGGAAAGCATTCTTTCCGGAGTTGACGACATGGCGCTGCTACGCACCTTGCAGGTGCTTGGCGCATACGGTTTCCGGGGGCTCGTTGAAAAGAAATCGCATTTCATAGAGAGCATCCCCGGTGCTCTTGAAAATCTCCGGAAGCTTATCTGGAAAGGGACGTTGGATTGTTATCCGGAGTTGAAAAAGGTTTGTATGTCTGCTGTGTCGAGCCGTTTCGCCGAAAGGGGGGCTGGCGGGACTCTTGTTGTCAAGGTGTTCAGTTTTTCATACAAAAGAGGATATCCGGAGGATTTGACGGGGAACGGAGGCGGATTTATGTTTGACTGCAGGGGAATGCATAATCCCGGACGTTATGAACGATATAAGAGTCTCACTGGTCTCGACCGTGACGTAAAAGAATTTCTTGAAGAGCGCGGAGAGGTGAAAGGTTTTGTCGATAAGGCGATGGGGATAGTTTCACCGAGCGTTGCGAGATATCTTGAGAGGGGATTCAGTTCTCTTCAAGTTGGATTCGGGTGTACGGGCGGCCGCCATAGGTCTGTCTATTGTGCGCAGGCGTTCGGAGAGAAGGTTGCAGCCCTTTTCCCTGATGCACGGGTAGAGATAATACATAGAGAGCAAGGTCAAAAAACTGTTTTAAACAATCGAGAGATATGAACGCAATGATACTTGCCGCCGGACTCGGCACAAGGTTGAAACCATGGACCCTCAGCCATCCTAAAGCACTTGTGCCTGTCGGCGGTGTCCCTATGCTTGAGAGGGTCATATTGAAGTTGAAATCGCAGGGTTTCGACAATATAGTGGTGAACGTGCATCATTTTTCCGGTCAGGTGATTGATTTCCTTAAAAGTAATGATTTCGGGGTAGATATAAGAATCAGCGACGAGTCGGGAGGCCTGCTCGACACCGGGGGAGGACTGGCGAGGGCACGCAGTCTTGTGGATTTTGGCAACGGACCGCTCCTTGTGCATAATGTGGATATATTGAGCGATGCCGATCTCGGGGATTTGATGAAGGCGCATGCGAGGAGTGGAAACGACGCTACTCTTCTTGTGAGCGACAGGGCTTCAACCCGGAAGCTCATATTTGATGGAGGTATGATGTTGCGTGGTTGGCATGATTTGCGGAATGATGTGTTTCGCCCAGCAGGCTTTCGAAGCGAGCCCGGATTCATGGAATATGCGTTCAGCGGAATTCATGTGCTCGGGGAAAGTGCCCTCGATGAAATAGGGAGTATAATGGGAAAAGATTGTTTCCCTGTGATGGACTATTATCTTTGCAACGGAAGGAAATGTAAAGTGGGTGCGTATGCCGTCAGCAATTTGAATCTGATAGATATAGGGAAGCCCGCGACATTGTCGCAGGCTGAAAATATGCTTTAGGCGTCATTATTTTTCATTCGAAGTCGTGGTTGTGATAGTTGACTTGCCTCGAATGGTTGGAATTGAATTGGAAAACGCAACCTACGATAAGCGCAACCACCGCAATTCCTCCGAGCCACCAGGTCGCGGTGACGCTTGTTGTAAAACATGATATTATTAGGAGGACAGAACCTATGATGTAAAAGATGATGGATAATGTTTTCATAACTTTGGAATTTAATGAGTGTTATGTATAAAGAGTGTGATAAGGAGAGGATGATAAGCTTTCCTTTTCCTGTATAACAAAAAGTCGGCGGAGAGTGTTTATGGTATGCGTGATTTTAACATATTGGTTATAATCCGTTTCAGATGCATTGTTTTTAAGTAGCATAGTGCCTGGGTTGAAAAGAATCTATGCTTTTTAGATGTTGCCGTTATATGACAAAACGGATTGTCGTCTCGACAATCCGTTTGTCTGAAAAGTAGCCGATCCGGGACTCGAACCCGAGTCTCCACCGTGAGAGGGTGGCGTGC
>CABRKI010000026.1 GCA_902471455.1 uncultured Porphyromonadaceae bacterium
CTACACGACGCTCTTCCGATCTGCCCGTTTCTTGTATTATTCAATCGTCATTTCTATTTGGTTAAGGTGTTTCTAATCTTAGAAATCTCCGAGATTGGTAGGCCCGTCCATTTACTGATGGTTTCGTCGTCCATCCCCGAGGCTATCATATTTGAAACAACGCTTGCAATTCCTTCCGCGCGACCTTCCTCACGTCCTTCCGCAAGTCCTTCCGCACGTCCTTCCGCACGACTTTGCGCGCGACCTTCTGCATGTCCTTCAGAGAATCCTTCATCATGGGCGGTGTCGAGCACATCGTTTTGCACCATTATTGCGTCGAGATGTTCGTCGTACGCACGTCTTTCCTTGGGCGACATGGAGAGATATTGCAGTTTCTTTTTCACTTCCTGAAGTCCCGGAGTGCGTGTGTCTTCCTTTACTTTGCCGGTTTTTAGATAGGTCATCCATTCGTCAAGAGGTGATTCCGGAATTTTGTCATATACGTTTACACGTACGAGATAATACTCAGGGAAAACTTCTCTCGGAAGGTGTGGCACGATTACGCCTTCTTCCTTCGTGTTTACAAGAAGGTCGTTACCGGTGTGTATCCCTTTGAACCGCGTTTCTCCGTGATAAACGTAGTCGTCGCCTTGTCCGTAGTCGCAGTATAGAATACTTATGGAATACACCTTTTTGACCTGGTCATATTTCTCTCCGATATTTATATGTTCTGTGATGGCTTTACAGCTGCCATAGAGAATCCGTTGCAGATAATAGAGCTGACGCGTGAGTTGCACTTCCACAATAATGAGGTGTCCCTTACTGTTTTTGGCCTTTATATCCACACGATTGAACTTGTCGGTGTCGGATTCCTGATTGCTTTCGCTTTCAAGCAATTCAACGATTTTTACCTCTTCTCCCAAAAGCACGGTAATCAAACCCTCGAGAATGCCGAAATTGGCTTTATCCCGGAGAATATGCTTTATTGCCCAATCAAACCTTATATATGTATTGTCTTGCTCCATAACAATCATGCATATATTTATAGATGAAACAATTTTTTACAAAGATAATTCAAATATTTTGTTATAACAACTTATATTTTTATGATTTATAAGTCAAAATATATTGTGAGTCCTATCCTTAGGGAGGAATCTACTCATTGAGATTGTGTAGAATTTTGCGATTTATTACATTTTGTAAAATTTTCTTTCATTTAGTAAAATGATTGTAGTCTATAATCCGTTCTTTAAAGAAAAATTCATCCGTGATACTTCACGATTTATGTAATTGCTTTTTACTATCTAATAGGTTATAACAAACTTTTATGAAAAATTATCTGCTTTTTATTATTTTGTCGTTATTCGCAGTTGTTATTGGTGGTTGCGATGAAGAAAAAGATGCTCCGTTGCAGTTTGAAGTAATTGAGAATTCGTCTCCAGATATCACGAAAATAGATTATTATTCCCCTGCTTTAGGACCTTTTGTCCGTGAAAAGGAATATTTCATTAAAACGGATTTCTCTTCAAGCGAAGTAAAGCTGCAATGTAACAACTGCGGTCAGATAACAATAGATACGAAATTAGAGAAACCACATACTGCTGAGACAGGAGGAGACACAATGATAGAGTCAACTCCCGAAGAGACCGGCATCTATGTGTCTTTATCGGACGGGAATGTGATAACTGTCAACTTTAAGCAACTTGATTTGGATAACCCTTACGGATATTACGGCACCGTCACTGTATTTGGCAAAGTCGATGGAAAAGAAGAGAAAGCCTTAATCAATCTTAGCAGGCGTAATAATCAATTGGATATGAGTCTCGATTGACATTTTAAGGAGGCACTCTTATCTTGCTCGTGTGCCTTTCTCTACAGTTAAGTCAAATTGGCACCCTCTTATTAATTAAATTATGCAAATCGAATTATGTGATTCACATAATTCGATTTGCATAATTTATATTTCAAAAATCCAATCTTTATGCAATCGTGAAAGATAAAATCGCGAAAAATCCTACAAGCGGAGCCTTCATAAAAGGCACGGTCTTTGTCTTTGGCAAAGTTGCAGGGATAGAAAAACCGTGATTAATCTCGCCAACAGCAACAATTTGATTTGGAAGCATTATATTTTTTCCAGATTTGATTATAGATTATCGGATTTCAATGTGATTTCTGTGCGTGATCGTTGTGATATTGAAAGACATTTCTAAAATAGAGAGTGCCATATTGAGATTATCAGTAGGTAGGGCACCAGTGTATTTTAGAGATTGATATTTTGGATTAAGTTCAATTTCTACATCATAATAATCATTAAGTTTATTTACTACACTTTTAAGGGATGTAGAATGGAAATATATGAGATTGTCAATGAATCCGGGATGATGTGCGGAATCTTTGCTTATTAAATTGATTGAGCCAGTACTGCGTTTTATTACTGCCGTCTCACCCGGAGATAAGACGACGGGATTATTATTGATGGGAGTCAGCTGAATGCTTCCTTCTTTAAGATATACTTCAACACTATCATCATCTGTTAATGTAGAAATGGAAAATGATGTACCTAATACTGAAATTTTGAAAAAATCAGCAATGAGACTGAAACTGTTATTCTTTATTTTTTTTATATCAAAATAGCCCTCTCCCTTCCATTTCACGACACGTTCTTCATCATTAAATGATTCTAATTCATAACTGAGTGATGAAAGTGGTCCTAAAGTTACTTTGCTTCCATCGGGAAGAACTGTTATAAACTTTTCTCCTTTACCTGTGCTAATCGTTATTTCATTAGAAATAAGGTTATCATATTTTGAATAACTTTCGGATTTAAGGAAAAAGAAGATTGATATGGACGAAAACAATATAATCAAAGCAGCGGCTACAGAAGTTAATAGGAAAGTCCTTTTTCTCCATAGAGGCTCTTTAATATCATGTTGTAGGCTTTCTTTCAAAGAATCGGAACATATTTCAAATTCGGTCCTTTCCGCTGAAATATTATTAAACATTTCATCAAGCTCCACATCATTCATATTATTGATTTCATCACGAAAAGATGCAAGCTCTTCTGCATTTAATTCTCCTTTGTAAAAACGTTGTAACCTTTCTTCCATACTATATTATTTTTAAAAGTTATTACTAAATTAGCTTTTAATTTTTCCCCATTCAGAATGAAGTTGTTTTAAACCGGAGGAGAGATTGTTTCGTATAGTTTTTTCAGATAATCTTAGTTTGAGAGCTATTTCTTTATTATCATATCCTTTTAGTCTAGAAAGAATGATTATTTTCTGTTGTTGTAATGGCAGACGTTGGAGAGCCATCTTGAAGAGAGCGAGGAATTCCTTATATTCAATAGTGTTTTGAGTTTCTGAAGACATTGTGCCACAATACTCAAAATAATCTTCGAAAATTGGTGCCTTGACAATCCGTCGGATAGCATCGATTCTCTTTCTATAGGCAATGGAATAGATTAATGAGTCAAGGTTGGCATCCGGTTTAATGCTTTTTCTCATTTCCCATAAAGCAACGAGAATGTCATGAACAATTTCTTCTGCATCCTCTTTGGATGGGGTTGCCCACATTAAGTATTTGAGCAAGCGATTGGAATAAAGTTCATAAATCATACTGAAAGCTTTTATAGAACTTTCGGCAAGTTGCTTGAGCAGTAAATTATGATTTAATGACTCCATCCAAAAGGGAATGTGTTTGATAAAATATGATAAGCATCGCTACTATATTACAAACTGTGTCAAATACATAGCTTTAATTTATAATTGCTTGCCTATCTGAGTTTAAAGCATTGTTGATTAAGATGTGGTGTTCAAAATCAGTGCAAAGGTAGTATAATAATTTTTGTGTGGCAAATATATTTATCCCTAAAATCGGATACTAAAAATATGTTATTAAACATAAATTTTATTAGGGACAATATATTTTTTTTATCGAATACTATTGTGAAGCGAATTCCGGAGTCTCTTCAGAGATAATAAATTTAAGTTTTCTTAAAACCAATAGTATGCCTGACAGAAAAACAACTTTTTTCTTTCGATTATTTATCATGCTTGTCTGTTCATTTTTTGTAATAGACAGTTATGCTGCCGATAAGAGAATTTCGGTGAATATTGAAAATCAGCCGTTAAAGGTTCTATTTAATTCGATAGAAAAACAAACCTCTTATGTATTTTCATATAATGAGGCGTTAATAGTAGGTGTTGACCATATTACGGTAAAAAAGAGTAATGCCACGGTCGTTCAAATTCTTGATGCAGCCATGAAGGATACCCCTCTAACTTATCATATTGCATCGGCTCGCAACATTGTCATATATGAGAAAAAGGAAATACCCGCAGGAAACAATACGCTCGTATGTAAGGGTCTCATTATTGATCGGGAGGGACAGCCTGTAATTGGAGCTACTATACGTGTAAAAGGTACTTCCATAGGAACTACTTCTGACGTTGATGGTGGGTATGTACTCGAAAATGTGCCGAAGACGGCAACTTTGATTTTTTCCCTTATTGGAAGTAATCCTGTAGAGATAAGTGCAAATGATGCTAAAGCTTTATCCGTGGTGAGATTATCGGAAAATACAGCGCAGCTTGAAGAAGTCGTCGTTGTGGGTTATGGAGTGCAGAAGAAATCTGATATAACCGGTTCTGTAAGCAGGGTAAATTTCGATGATAAGGTAGGATTGCCAAATTCGAATATAGCATCTTCGTTGCAAGGTGCTGTTGCCGGTCTTAATATTGGACAGGTAAATACCGCAGGAGGTGCGGCAAATATTGAAGTTAGAGGGAGATCTACATTGAATGGTAATACTAACGTACTGATAGTACTCGACGGCATTCCATACAACGGTACGATGGCATCGTTGAATCCTAATGATATAGAGTCGATTGATATTCTAAAGGATGCAAGTTCTAAGGCAATCTACGGCGCATCCGCTGCTAATGGAGTTCTTCTGATTACCACACGAAAAGGAAAGCAAGGGAAGCCGACTGTAAATCTTTCTGCAACGTTTGCATTACAAACCCCCACTAAAAAACTCCATCCTATGAATCGTAATCAAAAGATTGAATCAATATATGATTACTATTGGAATCAAGGAGGATATTCTGAAAAAAACGATGGAAGTTGGATAAGAAATCCAGAATTTGACATTGCCTCGAAAATAGAAGCTTCTCAGGTAAAAGGATTCGAGGACGGTCTTGATTATGATTGGGTTAAGGCCGGTACACAAGATTCATATTATATGGATTATCAGGTAAGTGTCAGCCAGCGTACGGACCAAACAAAATATTATATATCATTAGGATGGACGGATCAGGAAGGCTATATACTGAATGATTCATTTGATAGAAAAAATGCTCGTGTCAATATAGAGAGTTCGATATTTCCATGGATGAAAATTGGCACACAGACATTCGGATCATTTATGGATTACTCCGGCGCATTTCCTTCGTTACATGACCTCTACATTTATAGTCCTCTTAATTCTCCCTATGATGAAGATGGAAATCTGATTTATCAACCCAATGGAACGCTTGTCAACCCTTTGGTTGCCACCGACAGTAATGATAGAAACAAAAGATATCATATCTCGTCAGTTGCATATTTAGACATTCAGTTCCCTTTCCTTAAGGGGCTTTCCTACAGACTGAACTGGGGAAACAATTACAAATGGGAACAACACTTTTATGACAGTCAGTGGGGAGCGAATCTAAAGGGGAGTGCATATAAAAACCAGAATTCAACCTATGACTATACGATAGACAATATCCTAACTTATCGTTTTGACATTGCGCAAAAACATAAATTTGATATAACTGCAGTAGCTGGCTGGAGAAAACAGACTTATGAAAGTACTTCTGCCAACGGAGAACAGTTCACCGATCTTTCGTTAGGATTTAATAAACTTGATCAAGCTATAATTCAAAAAATTAATTCATCTGCTTGGCAGGAACAGTATGAGTATCAAATGGGGAGGTTGAATTACAACTTTGACAATCGTTATCTTGTGACGGCTACTTTAAGAAGGGATGGTTTTTCAGGCTTTTCCGCAAGCAACCGCTACGCTCTGTTTCCATCGGCTGCCCTGGGATGGGTAATTTCAAATGAGAAATTTTTCAAATGTAATAATATTGACAATTTAAAGCTAAGGGTATCCTATGGCTCAAATGGAAATCTTACGAACCGTTATTCATCGCTTTCTACGATAGGATCTTATACCTATGTGTTTGGGGATGGTGGTAATACATCTTATGGTCAGTATATAAAGACGATGCCTTCAAACTTGAAATGGGAATCTACGCGAGGTATGAATTATGGAGTGGATTTTTCGATGTACAATTATAGACTTAATGTCTCGATAGATTATTATAGAAATAACACGCATAATTTATTATGGAATGTTGCAATTCCTTCCATAACAGGATTCACGTCGATTTTATCTAATATTGGTAATCTCAGAAATGAAGGTGTCGAAATCTCTGTGACAGGAGATATTGTAAGAAGCCATGATTGGAATCTGAATTTAGGATTGAATTTTTCTAGGAATGTCAATAAAATAACAAAATTAATTGGAGATGTAGATGGCGACGGGAAGGAAGACGATTTGATAGCAAATGGCTTATTTGTTGGCTATTCAAATAATGTCATTTATGATTATAATGTGGTCGGTCTGTGGGGCACCAAGGATGAAAAAGAAGGTGTCATTCCCAGTGGAACTTATGTGGGATGTGAGAAAATCGAGGATTTGGATGATAGTGGAAGTATTGATGCTACCAACGATAGGAAAATAATTGGTTCGAAAGATCCTTCTTTTAGGGCAAGTCTTAGCTGTGCCTTAAGTTGGAAAGATTGGGCTCTTTCGGCAATGTTTAACTCAATAGTTGGAATAAAAGACAATTATCTTGGCAATAATAATCCTTTGGGAGACCTGGCTAATAACTCAGGAGATAATTTCTTGAAGCATAATATGTTCACGGAAGTAGATTATTGGCGTCCCGATAATCAAGATGCAGAGTATAGGGCTCCTATCAGGGTACCGAGTGTCAACCCGGGCCATTGGAAGAATCGTAGTTTTGTTCGTCTTCAGGATTTGTCTTTAAGTTATTCTCTTCCCGTGTCAATTGTAAAGAAACTAAGGATTCAGGGTTGTAAATTCACTCTTACCGGTAAAAATCTTTTTACTCTTACAAAGTGGAAGGGCTGGGATCCGGAGACAGGGGATGGCCTCTCGACATCTGCATATCCGGTTATGAGGTCGTATGCATTTGGTATCAATCTTTCTTTCTAAAATTTAGAATATAGTCAATTGTTATGAAATCGATAACACATCAAATAAATAAAGTAATTGTGAGTTTTATTGTATTCACAGTTTTTATTCCTGTTGTAGCATGCTCAGATTTTCTTGATGAAAAACCTCTTGATTTCAAGAGTAGCAGCAACTCATTTACAACCGTGGCAGATTTCGAGAAGTCTCTTGTCTATTTGTATGCAAAGGTAAGAGAAGAATTCTACTCCGGGGATGAACAACATGTGTCTGATTATCTTTTCGGGTGTGATCTTGTTTGGGATGGTCAAATTCAAGGTTCTCAACGATTCAATGACTATGCCAATACGTGCAATCCAAGTAACAGTTATCTGGATCTGCATTGGCAGAACTTTTATAAGATAATCTCGGAATGCAACACTATAATTTCTCGTGTTGAAAAGGCACCTATCAGTGCTTCCGACAAGCTGAGAATTGAAGCGACAGCACGTTTTTTCCGAGGATTTGGTTATAGGTGTCTTTCTTACTTATATGGCGGTGTCCCTTTGGAGTTGAATGAAGTGGCGGATCCAAAGACGGATTATGTACGGGCAGACAAAAATGATGTACTTAAATGTGTGAAGGAAGACTTGGTATTTGCTTCCGAAAATTTACCATCCATAAAGGATGTGAGAGACGGTGAGGTTTCAGACATGGCTGCATATCATCTTTTGGCAGAAGTGGAATTGGCATTGGGTGAATTTGAAGCGGCATATAAATCTGCAAGCTATGTAATTGATTCTCCAGAAATGTCGTTGATGTCCCAACGTTTTGGTTCTTTAAAAGATGAAGACGGAGATGTATATTATGATTTATTCAGGAGTAATAATCAGAATCGATCTTCCGGCAACACGGAGGCAATTTGGGTTATTCAGTATGAGACAGGTGTTGTTGGAGGTCATAATGACGTGACAAGTGTATATGGGAGTGGATATAAACTGGAGCGTTTGATGACTCCTCTTGTGAGAGATTTAAGAGTGGATGGGGAGAGAGTATCGCCATTCCTTTGGCCTGCCTCGACATTGCAAGGAGGAGGCCGTGGAGTAGGATGGGGCATTCCGACGCGTTTATTCTCTAACACAATCTGGGAGACAACAGACTGGAATGATATGAGAAATTCCAATTTTAATGTACATCGTAAATTTTACTGTGATAATCCTGCCTCTAAATTTTATGGGCAGATATTAGATACCGAAAATCCACCTGCTGGCGTCACTGTTCCATGCAGAGAATGGTATCCATATTCCACTAAATGTACTACGCCCGGTCAGCATCCTGAAAATTTGTTGGATAGTAAGACGGGACTTCTTACGGGTAATGCGGGATTTACTTATACAGACCAATATCTAATGCGTATGGCTGAAACTTATTTAATCCGGGCAGAAGCTTCATTGGGAATGAATAAGAAGTCGGCTGCCGCTGCGGATATAAATGTGGTAAGGGCGCGTGCCAATGCAAAGCCTTGCAGTGAAAACGAGGTGACGATAGACTATCTTCTTGACGAGCGCATGAGGGAGCTTGGTCTTGAAGAGAAAAGGAGACTGACATTGGGTCGTCTGGGTGATGTTTATCGACGTACGGTCATCGTAGCGCAAAATCCCCTTGTAAGAAACATGGCAGAACATCATAACTTATGGCCGATTCCATATTCCGAAATAGAACGAAATAAGGATGCTAAACTTGAACAGAATCCAGGATATTAATAAAATGAGATTTTGTATTTTAAGATTTATTTTGTCAATGCTGTGCCTGAATATGGCAACAGCATTGACAATCTTCGGACAGGAGACGAGTTTGGAGTTTGTATTGGATTTTGTACATAATAATCCAGGAGAAACTCCTTATGAGACAAAGTATAATGACCCGGCTTACTTGAAAAGTCAGGGATTTACCGGTGCAGTCACTCATTGGTATGTGAACTGTGCTATTGATTATGATGTTTTTTTTCATGGAGAGTTGCACCCATGCGATGGTGAAAAAGAATGGATTAATCGACAAGCTTGTAAAGTGGATAGTTGTTTGGGTAAATTTACTGATGCTGGATTACAGGCATACCCTTTTACTGATTTTTTGGTATTTCCACAAAGTATCTGGGAAATGTATGGCGATTCTATTAGAGGGAAAAATCCGTTTAAACCAGATATCAATAAGCCATTGACGAAATCATTGATAATAGCTCAGATAGAGGGTATATTTTCTCGCTTTCCAGAATTAGGCGGTTTGACAACGCGTTTCGGAGAGACATACTTATTTGATACACCATGGCATAAGGGAGACAGCCCTATTGGTGAGAATGCTATAGAAGATCATATAATACTTATCAATTTGTTGAGAGAAGAAATATGCGTAAAGAGGAATAAGAAATTGTTTTACCGTACATGGGACTTCGGTTATAATTTTCATAATAATCCTGAATTTTATCTCGGGGTTACGAATAAGATTGAACCACATCCCAATCTGGTATTCTCGATTAAATACCAGCAGGATGACTATCATAGAATGACACCGTTCAACCCTACGCTTGGAATAGGAAAACATCGACAGATTGTAGAATCACAATCAAGGATGGAAGCTTATGGAAAGGGGGCACATCCTTATTATGTCGCGTCTGGGGTTATAAATGGTTGGCCTGAAACAGAAAACGAGATTGAATTTGGCACACATCGATTTACAGGAAAGAAAAATCCAAAGAATAATCCGCGTGGTTTGAAAGATATCCTTGATAGAGGCAATATTTGCGGCGTGATGACATGGTCGCATGGGGGTGGGTGGCAAGGCCCCTATATCAAGCATGAAATTTGGACAGATTTGAACACGTATTTAGTGTCGAGATGGGCGCAGAATCTAAATGATGACGAAGAAAAAATATTTTTTGATTTCTGTCGAAGTTTAGGTCTTGACAAACGGAATTCTTCAATTTTAAGAAAAATAGCACTTCTTTCAATAGAAGGTGTAAGAAAGGGTCAGTTGAATAGTTATGTTTCAAATGATGTTTGGTGGACTCGCGACGAATTTTTCTCGGCTCAAGCGAATCTTCCTGTTATAGAAGAAGCATATAGAAAAAATATGATTGATTCAATTTTGCTTGAAAAAGAAGATGCCGTGCAAACCTGGCGGAAGATTGAAACCCTATCAAACAATTTTAAGTGTGGAGACCGCGAATTACAGAATGCAGTCCGGGTCTCTTGCAAATACGGTAGGATAAAGTATGAGTTGATTAATCAGATGTGGATTCTGATGACAGAGAAATATAAGCACGACTTTCAGGGGAAAATGAATCTGAATAGAGTCGTCTGCGCCATTAATACTTATGATAGATTGTGGAAAGAGTGGAGGAATCTTAAAGATCATGAACCCCTATGTGCCACTCTATATTCAGATATGGCCTTTCGTAATAGAAGGCAGGGAAGTATAGGTGAATTGGTTGACAAATTACGTGTTATATCAGGACTATCGAAAGATTGATTTTTTATAAAAAAGCACGCTCTGCCGTCCGCAAGTTCCGTGCAGAGCGCACTTTTGAAACTGACGAAATCCGGACTCATATATAAATCGGAAGAAGGGTATGAGTTGACAGATCCCCTCATGAGAATTTTTATCAACGAATTATATTCCACTCCGGAGATTTGAATTATCCGAATCGGAGCAAGGAGGGTTGGAAATGGTTTTCCAATATCCCCTCCCTGTTGAGGTGGATTCGTGTTAACCTGCGAATCCTATCCGGCGCAGATGCGTTTCTTTCCGCTGGATGGCTCCGGGAATGTCTGCCGAGTGGATTCTGGTAAGCGACGTTTTGTCGGCGGTGCCTTTTGTTGTCACCCTGACCGCCATCGCCGGAAGGATTTCAGTCTGGATGATGTTGATTACATGTCGGGCATTGCCGAAATTTTTCTCACGATGTTCATAGTCTGTTTTAAGACGCTTTGCAAACGCTTTGCGTGCGGCGGGGGAAAGTCTGTAATTATTCCGAGAAAGATACTTCTCGGCAATTTCCATAAGTTCCGATTCCGAAAAATCGTCGAAAGTATAGATGTTTGAATCTGGAATCCTCGATTTGAAACCGGGGTTCATGTCAAACATACGTTTCATTTCCTCAGGGTATCCGGCAAGTATAAGCATCCAGTCGCGGTCGGATTCATCCGACAGACGGGTGAGCAGCGTCTCGATAACGAACTTGCCAGGATCGCGAGGGTCGTTCTGTTGATATAGCTGATATGCTTCGTCGATAAGCAGGATGCCACCCCGTGCTTCTTCGATTGCTTCAAGGGTCTTTTCTGATTCGGAATTATAGTTTTGACCGAGAAGAGTGGCCCTGTCTTTCAACACGACATGACCTCTTGACAAAACTCCGGCCCTCCGGAGCATGACGCCTATCATTTTGGCAACGGTAGTTTTCCCGGTACCGGGCGAGCCGAGAAACATTGAATGAAGAGGAACGGAGGTTACGGGAAGTCCTTTGGCTTCCCTCATTTTGTTGAAACGGACGATGCGCTCATAGACGTTGAGCTTCTCTTTCACCGACTGCAATCCGATAAGATGGTTGAGGGATGCAATCAAAGGTTTGTTGTCGAAAACTTCTTTTCCCTTTGGTTTTTCTGAAGAAGTTTCAAGAAGGCTTTCGATAACATCATCGAAATTTTCGGTTTTAATTTCCATATCTTTACAGTATTTTATGACGGCGTGTCTTCGACGCGTCGTCGGTTAAACATTATATTCATTATCAAATCCGGAGACCGGTCTCTCCGGAAATCTACCCGCAATGTCAATGTGCTATTGGTCCCGGTTACCAGAGGAGAGGATACGTCAAGACGCACCACGGGTTGCCGGGGCATTTCTGCGGTTGAAAAATGTTGGTGGAAAAGTTATGCGCACCCCATCTTCATGCCACCCGGTGGAGCGGCATCGCTGAACTTGCTGTGGTAGAGATGTAGATGCTTCATAACAGATAATGAAGTATTTGACTGTAAAAATATGATTTGTGCGAAATGATGCACACCGTCTATTATGCCGCAAAGATAATACATACATGCTCAATTTCCAAATCTTTTGGCCGGTTATTGATTTATAGATTGGATTACGAGAGAGGGGAAGTTGTGGGGATGGAAATAAATATGTAAATTTGCAAATAACGAGGTCTGCGGCCGACGGCGGTAGATTGTATTTTATATACTTAACGGCAATAAAATAATAATAAGATAATTAAGGAACCCGCTCTAAATTGAATTGAAAAAAAGCATTGGGGTGTGCCGGACTTCCGGCACACCCCAATGCTTTTTTATGTATTTGAATACTGGTGATTAGTCTTTCAGGAAATATACGATTGTTGAAACTACACGTACATTCTTGATATAGGGGGTATATTGGTCGCGGTCTTCGATAGAAAACTGTCCCTGGGAGGCTGTCTTTATCTTGCCGAGTTCGCTTTCCGAGTCTTCGGCAAACTTCATGGCTGCCTCGCGGGCATTTTTTGTAGCGTCGGCAATCATGCCGGGTTTGATGGTATTGAGGTCGGTGTATTCGTAGGTGGTCTGATACTGATAGTCACCCGCTACGATTGCGATTCCTTGTTTGAGCAATTCTGTCTGGCGTTCTATGAGTTTTCTCACCAGGTCAACCTGCGACGATGTCACCACCACTACGTTGGTCACGTTGTAGCGGAAAGGAATAGGGTTGGAATTATAGCGGTCTGCCTGCATATCGACCACCTGGGGTGCATTGACCGATATTTCGGTGTCTTTGATGCCGTTCGATTTGAGGAATTTAAGGATGGCTGCATTGGTGTTTTCGATATTGGCATAAATGGAAGGGAGGTCGTTGCCCACCTCTTTGCTTACAATCGGCCAAGTTACTTTGTTGGCTTTTACTTCTTTCTCACATAGCCCGCGGACGGTAACCGTGCGTTGGTTTGCGGATATGCTTGTAAGTCCGCGTTTTATCTGCACTCCGAGAAGAAGCAGACCGATTGCCACCAAAAGACCACATGCAGTGGTGGAAATGGAGATGTTACCTTTTGTCATAATCGTTATTGGTTTTTAGTTGATGGTTTTTGATTTTGATTGATGGTGATGTTTTTTGGGTTGCTGGTTTTTATTTGTTGGTGGAATATTTTGGTAATATTTAAACTTTAAATCTTAAACTTTAAACCAACAACCTCCAACCTCACTATAATAACATTGAATTTGTGGTTTTGATACATACGGTTCGGTTTTTTTTTTGTAATTTCGCGTAATAATGGGAAATGTGCGGTCATATTGGCCGTTCAACCGATTTCAATTGTAAAAAACGACAATGATAGAGAAAATCAACCGTCTCAAAGAAGAGGTGATGGCGGCGGTTGCCACCACTCCCGAGGCTGTGGAGGAACTCCGCATAAAATATCTGAGTAAGAAAGGTGCCGTGTCATCTCTCATGGCTGACTTCCGCAATGTCCCCGCCGAAAGCAAGAGGGAAGTGGGACAGAAAATCAATGAACTGAAAAGCTTCGTTACCGAAAAAATCAACCTTCTTAAGGAGCAACTTTCTGCAGGTGTCGACAACGAAGCCGCGTCAATCGACCTTACCCGAAGCGCCACACCTTATCCCGTGGGATCACGCCATCCGCTGTCGATTGTCAAAGACGATATTATCCGTATTTTTTCCGGGATGGGATTTACAATAGCGGAAGGTCCGGAAATAGAAGATGACTGGCACGTGTTCTCTTCCCTCAATTTCCCTCCCGACCATCCGGCCCGCGACATGCAGGACACTTTCTTCATTTCGCGTAACCCGGTAGATGTGCTTCTGCGAACCCACACTTCGTCTGTCCAGACGCGTGTTATGGAAAAGACGCAGCCGCCGATTCGAATAGTCTGCCCCGGACGCGTATATCGCAACGAGGCTATTTCCGCCCGCGCCCACTGTTTCTTCCATCAGGTGGAGGGGCTTTATATAGATAAAAACGTTTCGTTTGCCGATTTGAAGCAGGTTCTCCTGTCGTTTGCCAAAGAGATGTTTGGTCCTGAAACGAAAATCAGGCTCCGTCCCTCTTATTTCCCATTCACTGAGCCGTCGGCAGAGATGGACATAAGTTGTGATCTTTGTGGCGGAAAGGGATGTGCATTCTGTAAAGGTACGGGTTGGGTGGAAATCCTCGGTTGTGGTATGGTTGATCCGAACGTGTTGAAATCTTGTGGAATTGATCCCGATGTATATAGCGGTTATGCTTTTGGCATGGGTATAGAGCGAATCACCAATCTCAAGTATCGAGTGAAGGATCTCCGTATGTTCAGTGAGAACGATGTCCGGTTCCTTGCCGAATTTGAATCCGCCCGCTGACAATCGGTCTTTCATACTATCTGACGGATGACTTTAAAAGAAAGATACGATGGAATAATAGCTTGGTTTTCGGAGAACATGCCTTCTCCGGAAACCGAGTTGCATTATGACACTCCCTTCCATCTGCTTCTTGCCGTTATTTTGTCGGCGCAATGTACGGACAAGAGGGTAAACATCGTTACTCCTCCGCTTTTCGAGGCTTATCCCGACCCCGAGTCGCTTGCCGCAGCTTCGGAGGAGGAAGTGTTCCCGTATATAAAAAGCGTGACTTTCCCTAACAATAAGACCCGGCATCTCATACGCGCCGCAAAGGTGCTTGTGGAGGAATTCGGCGGGGAGATGCCTTCCGACATCGACAATCTCATGAAATTGCCGGGAGTAGGCCGCAAGACCGCAAACGTAATGCTTGCCGTGGTCTGGGATAAAGCCGCCATGGCTGTCGATACGCACGTGTTCAGGGTGAGCAACCGTATCGGGCTTACCAACAATTCGAAAACGCCGTTGGCTACCGAAAAGACACTTGTGAAGCATATCCCGGCGGAAATAATTCCCAAGGCCCATCACTGGCTCATACTCCACGGCAGATACGTCTGCAAAGCACGCCGTCCGGAGTGTTGGAATTGTGGAATAAGATCTTTTTGTAAGACGTATGCCAAGAATTCCGGGGAATGAGCGGAGTTGTCGGGACATAAGAACTAAGGCGGCGAGTACATGATGTAAAACTTGTTGCCTTTTTTTTTGTTCTTTATATATACGGAGTCATCACGTATTAATGCGCTTTGTTTTGTCTCCGTGAGTGCGTTTGTCATGAATTGGTAACGTGAAAAACTTATTAGCTAATGGAAAAGAATTGTGATTCTGGATTCCGGTTGGAATCTGATTTGCTTGGCACTGTAAAAGTGCCGGAATGTGACTTGTATGGTGTGCAGACTATACGCGGCTTAGAGAATTTTGAAATCAGTAAGTTCCATCTTTGTGATTATCCTCTCTTCGTAAAGGGACTGGCCATCACCAAGCTTGGGGCGGCAATGGCGAATTATGAGCTCGGGCTTCTCACGGAGGAGCAATATAATGCCATTTCACAGGCTTGCCGCGAGATAATGGACGGAAAGTTTCTCGACCAGTTCCCGGTGGATATGATTCAGGGAGGGGCCGGCACCTCTACCAATATGAATGCGAATGAGGTCATAGCCAACAGGGCATTGGAAATTATGGGACATAAGAGGGGGGAATATAAATATTGCTCTCCTAATGACCACGTAAATTGTTCCCAGTCAACCAACGATGCGTATCCTACCGCCATCCACATCGGCCTTGCATTGGACAATGAACGTTTGAAAAAACATTTCAAAATTCTGATCGAGTCATTCCGTAAGAAAGGGGAGGAGTTTAAGTCTGTAATAAAAATCGGCCGCACCCAGCTTGAGGATGCCGTGCCGATGACGCTCGGACAGGAATTCAACGGCTATGCTTCGGCTCTTGAAGATGAATTGAAACATCTTGACGAGGCAGCCGACGACCTTCTTGTGGTGAATATGGGAGCAACCGCCATAGGCACGGGCATCTGTGCCGAACCCGGATATGCCGAGAAGTGTGTGGCTGCCTTACGTGAAATCACAGGTATGAACGTAAGGCTCGCACCTGACCTTATAGGGGCAACTTGGGACACCTCTTCGATGGTGGGGTATTCTTCCGCTTTGAAGAGGCTTGCCACCAAGCTTAGCAAGATATGCAACGACCTCCGCATTCTTGCCAGCGGTCCGCGATGCGGTTTGGGTGAAATCAACCTTCCGGCACGGCAACCCGGTTCTTCCATAATGCCGGGCAAGGTGAACCCCGTCATCCCGGAGGTAATGACGCAAATCTGTTATAAGGTAATCGGTAACGACGTGTGTGTGTCCATGGCGTCGGAAGCCGCACAAATGGAGCTCAACGCTATGGAGCCGATTACGGCACAGTGTAACTTCGAATCTATCGATATCCTTATCAACGGATTTGAAACTCTCCGCAAGAATTGTGTAGAGGGCATCACGGTCAATGAGAAAAAATGCCATGACGACGTATATAACAGCATCAGCGTCGTCACAGCATTGAACCCTGTCATCGGCTATAAGAATTCAACGGAGATTGCCAAGCTTGCCCAGAATACGGGTAAGAGCGTATATGAGCTGGTTCATGAACTTGGAGTCCTTACCAAGAAAGAGCTTGATATAATCCTTGCTCCGGAAAATATGATTAAGCCCGTCAAGCTGGATATCAAACCGAGAAAAACGTTATGACCCTGTCGTCACAAACGGCATACATAAATAAACGGAGCTTGCATCCCTGCCGATGCAAGCTCCGTTTATTTAATCCGGGAGTTCCCCGGCGATATGTTTCGGAAATGAAAAATCAGAATATCTGCATTCTCCAGATTAACCCTATCGAAAGTGTGTTGGTATAATAATCGTTGACGCCGAAAGCTTTCGCCCTTTCTGTGTAATGGTAGCCGCGCCCTATATAAGTGGCGAAGAAATGAAGATTGCTGTTTTTCATGGGATAATACTCCAAACCGGCTATGTAGCCTAAGGCGGTGCGGTAACGTCCTTTGTCAAGGGTTATTTGCATGCCGTCGCGTGTGGCGTCGTGGGTTTTGTAGATTCCTTCGTTTTCATACATGAATTTTGCGAAAACGTTCCAATGCGGGTGAAACCGATAGTTGGCATGCAGAATGAACGACATGTAATCCACTTTTTGCGTCCGACGCGAAGGGTCGGTGCCTCCGACTATGTCGGTAATTATCCCTTTCCTGTCAGCCCCTTCGATTGAATACATCCAGTCGAAATACGCGCTTACTTTATCGCTGATTTTGAAATCGTTGCCAAGGGCGAAGTAATATATTCTGTTCCCTTTTGTCTCGTTCATAAGCGATGCCGACCATCTTGTCTTCACCACGTCGCTGAAATTGCCGTTCCAGTTGAGTGTGAAGAGAAGCGGAAGTTTTGACTTCGGATAGTCGCCGAACATATCTTTCGAAGAAGTGCTGAAGGAATTGAGTACCTGGAATTGCAGTTGCTGGCGGGGTGTGAAATTATAGGTTGCCCTGACTCCTGTCGCGAAGTTGTTGGTGAACGCCAGTTGGTCGGAATATTGATATATTTCAATGGGGTTAAGGTCAAACTCGATGCCGCCATATACGGCACATTGTTTGCCGAGGAAGAAACTCCATTTCCCGAGGGTTATCCCGATTCCGAGATAATCGATGCTTCCGAGCACATTGTCGTAATATCCTCCGGTGGCATCCCCTTTGTTCAGGCGTTGCCGGTAGCGATAGGTGAGCCAATCGTTCAATCTTCCTTCGGCTTCTATTCGCAGCTGTTGCATTTGGAATTTACCTTCTTGGAAAGAGTTTCCCTGCCATTTGGCATCGAAACCTCCGTGCATGTTGATATAAAGGTTGAATTTATCGGTCTTTTTTTCTATCCCTGCGATTGATTCGATTAGGCCTTTATTTTCGGAGCAGGAATAACAGACTATGCTGTCTGACTGCGCTGCCGCATTGCCGGCGAATGCCACCATGCATAATGTAATCAAAGACAGTGAAATGTATGTGTTTTTCATAATTAATGTGGTATTGTAGATTAGTCGCGACACACATCCGGGAGCAGCAACGTGTGTCGCGACAATGGTTTTTAAAGCAAGCTTTTGCCTCCTAATAAATCTGAATCAATAATATGCCGGTGAGGATTGCCACCGTTGTCGCTACAAGGCCCGGCATCATGAATGAATGGTTGAGAATGAATTTGCCGATTTTGGTTGTGCCGGTGCGGTCGAAATTGATGGCGGCGACGATTGTCGGGTAATTAGGGATGAAGAAATATCCGTTTACAGCCGGGAAGAGCGCAATCAGAAGCATAGGGTTGATGCCCAAGGCTATTCCGAGGGGCATGATTGCCCTTACGGTGGCGGCCTGGCTATAAAGCAATATCGACATCACGAACAGTGCTATGGCGAACAGCCAGGGCATTTCCGTCACTATACCTTTGATGCCTTCAGTGAGGGTCGCTATATTGCCGTGGATGAATGTGTCGCCCATCCATGCTATTCCGAAAATTGCAATCACGGCCTGCATCCCCGCAATGAACACGCTTCCCTGTGTCGGGGCTATGCCGTCCGTACGCGATACGATAAGGATAATGGCGCATGTGGAGAGCATAAGAATCTCGATGAGGGCGGGCATCTGCATGGAGACCCCGTTGAAAGAGGGCCTTATGGCCGGAATGGAACCGAACAGCACTATGAGCACAGTTGCCACGAGAAACAATATTACGGAAGTGCGTGCCTTCCACATACTCTTAATTTTGTTGAATTCCAGACTGTTCTCTTTTATCATGCCAGTTTCGACCCTATGGAGGTATTCAGGGTCTTCAAGCAGTTCTTTTCCTACTCTTTTCGACAGTAGGGCACCGACGAGGACTCCGATAAGGGTGGCAGGTATGGTAATTTTAAGAATGTCGAACAAGGTTATGTCGAACCCTGTGAGAAGCCCGAGGAGGGCTACGGTGGCGGCCGATATAGGACTGGCGGTGATTGCCTGTTGCGAAGCAATGACCGCGATTCCCAACGGACGTTCGGGCCTTATTTTTGTTTCACGCGCAACTTCGGCAATAACCGGGAGCACCGAATATGCCACATGCCCTGTTCCTGCCACGAAAGTGAAGAGATAAGTGACGAGGGGGCTGAGGATTGTGACCTGGGACGGGTTCTTGCGCAGAAGTTTTTCGGCAAGATGCACGAGATAGTCCAATCCTCCGGCTGCCTGCATGGCAGCCGCCGCAGATATCACGGCGGCTATCATTAGCATAACGTCGATAGGCGGCGAAGTCGGTTCAAGACCGAACACAAACACCAAGATGGCCATGCCTACGCCACCCATGACGCCGAGCCCGATTCCTCCGAGCCGTGCACCTATGATAATGGCGGTGAATACGAATAACAGTTGAATAATCATAATTCCATGGATTTTTAGCGAAAAGTGTCTTAAGATTACGAATGAAAGGTGAGGGAACCGAATAGATGCCGCTTGTCTTATGTTCGCTTAAGATACTTGAGTGTGTAAATAAGACGGTTAACGATTTTTAGAAAAGGGGATGGGGACACCCCGCGATTCCATGCTTGTAATATAAACAAAGAAAAGCGATTCCCGGTTTTGATTATTCAGATATGTAATTATTATTGTAAGATGTTTTTTTGAGAAATCTATGCGTTTCAATCTTGTGCAATCAAACATGCCGGAGACATATCCCTGCATTTAAATTGCACAAATGCTTTGTGTCGTATGCTACATAAGTCAAAGATTATTTTAAGAGGGGAGGGTGGCGAGGGTCTGGTAGAGGCGGAGGCGGAAATCGGGGAAGGCGGCGGTGATTTCGTCAATGAAGTCGGCCTGGAGCTCTTCAAATTCTTCCCAGTCGGGACATTTCACGAAAAAGAAAATCTCTAAGGGGAGACCTGTGGGTGTGGCGGGAAGTTCCCTTACAAACACCTGCATCGGGAGGACATCCGACGATTCGGCAATGCGTGGATGTGACATCATGAACTTTCGCAACCATTTGCGGAACAATGTCAGATTGATTACGTTTCTTTCGAAATCAATCCCTTCGCTCCATTCTTTCCCGATAAACGGTTCATATTCGCCGGGGGTGAGACTTCTTACGGAATTAATATCGACGAAAAAAGTACGTTTGATTTGCCTGACACCCAGGTCGAGCATCCTTTGCTTGTTGATAAACCCCTCCGAAATTAGGGCATGGGGTGGAATGGTGGATATGCTTTTATCCCAGTTGCGAACCTTTACGGTAGTGAGGGAAACGTCTTCCACCCTTCCGTCGGCATTATATTTGGGCACTATTATCCAGTCTTTTTCTTTAAGCATTCCGTTGAGGCTTAGGCGTATGCCGGCAATCATGCCAAGAATGGAATCTTTGAACACCAACATTAGCACGGCAGCCATCGCTCCCAACGCCGACACCACGTAGGCGATGTCGCGGTTTAAAATGGTGCTGATGGCCAGCAGTGCAGCCACCGAACAGATGAGGGTTTCAAGAATATTGCGGATTACGAGCACGCCTGATCTCTGGGCATTGCGCAGGCGCAGGATCTCACAAAAAGCTTTTGTTTCAAGAATGAGAAGATATGCCACCGCCGATATGTTGAGCACACGGCAAATCTTGTTGACGGCTTTTATGGAATCGGGATAATGGTATGTCAGCCCCGGAAGGAGCACTCCTATCAGTAATGATGTTGCAACGAGAGAAATGGCTTTTACAATTTTCGGCGAAAGCAAAAGGTCGTCGATGTCCGTCTTTGATTTTTTTATTCTACGGTTGACATTGACCGATATAAGCTGAAGGACATAGAAAAACAAAACCGCTGCCATGATTGCCACGAAAGCGGCAATCACAGTCGAGAGCGGTTTGATGGTTGCATCTGACATCCCGGCCGAATCGAGCAGGGAATCGATGTATCTGAATAAGCGGGTCAAGGCGTCAGGGTGTGTCGAAAAAAAGTAAATGTTAAACAGTGGTCATGGCTGATATAGGAATCGCTTTATGCTCCGTTTGGGCGTCTTCTCAAACTCGTTGTCCATGATTCTTATACTTGAAATCTTGTTGTAGGCTTCAAGCTTGGAATTAACAGACTTTAGGTTCGATTCCATTTGTTTTTCGATGGCTGCCCGGTCGAGTCCCGCTTTTTCGGCGGCTTCAAAATCCGGATGTATGAGCGCCACGAGTTTTCCGTGGTCGCCTATCACCAGCGATTCGTTGACGTAAGGCATATTGTTGATTACCTGTTCAATTTCTTCCGGATATATGTTCTGTCCCGAAGCCCCCAGGATCATAGTCTTCGACCGTCCGGAAATGGATATTAGCCCGTCTGAGGCGAGGGTGCCCATGTCGCCGGTGTTCATCCATCCGTTGTTTTTGGGGAACGCCTCTTTGGTAGCTTCTTCGTTTTTGTAATACCCTGTCATGACGTTGGCTCCCCTCACGAGGATATTGCCCGGCACGTGTTCCGGGTCGGGGGAATCTATCATCACTTCCATGCGGTCAACGATATGCCCCACAGTATGGGGCCTCGACTCTTCGGGTGTGGCGTATGTTATGAGTGGGCCGCATTCCGTCATGCCGTAGCCTACGGTTATAGGGAATTTAATTTCGTAAAGGAATTTTTCGACTTCCGCGTTGAGCGGTGCGCCTCCGATGATGATTTCCAGCAGTTCCCCTCCGAAGACGGTTATAAGCGCTTTCCTTACTTTCCCGAGGATAATGCCTCTCACAACGGGGAGGTGAAGCAGGAATTTCATCTTGGGAGTCCGGAGCATCGGGAACACCTTTGCTTTGATAATCTTTTCAAGCACGAGTGGCACAGTTATCACCAATTTGGGCTTGACTTCGGCAAACGCTTTAAGAATAACGGCGGGGGAGGGTGCTTTTGTAATGAAATTGCAGTGGCATCCCTTCACGAGTGGATGAAGCATTTCGATTACCATTCCGTAAAGATGTCCGAGAGGAAGCATATTCACCATTCCGTCGCCCGGCTTAAGGAAATCAAGGTCGTCGATGCTGTAGCGGATGTTGCTCCAGATGCTTCTATACGGAAGCATAACGCCTTTGGGGACTCCCGTTGAGCCGGAAGTATAGTTGATTATGCATATCTCTTCAGGCATATCGCGGTAATAGCAGACGTCGCCCGGCGTGAAGCTTTCGGGATACATCTTTCCGAACTCTTCGTTTAGATGGGCGAATGCCGACGATAGCTTTTTATTGCGTGATAACGGAAGCCCGTGTTCAGAGATAAACGACACCCCTTCCAGGTCAGGAAGTTGTTTCCCGTCGAGATTGTTCCAGATTGCGGAATCCACGAAAAAGAGTTTCGCTTCGCTGTGGTTTACGAGATTGTGAATGCTTTCCGGTTTGAATTCATGAAGAATCGGCACCGCCACCATCCCGGATGTAAGACATGCTATGAAAACGCCTGCCCATGCCGATGAGTTCTTTCCGCAGATGGCAACCTTGTCGCCGGGATGTAGGCCGGCGGCATTGAAAAGGATATGAAGCTTTTCCACTCTCTCGGCGAGTTCGGAAAATGTGAAGCTTTCTCCTCCGATATCGGAGAGAGCCATGAGACTCCAATTATCTTTTATGGCATTCTCGATTAGATGGTTGAGAGAGTGTTCTCCGTATGGGGGGATTGTCTTATTATTCTTTTTTTCGAACATATATAACAAGGTTGTATTGGCGGGTTAAACCATAATGATGAGTGAAATAAAGTCTTATTTCTTAAACAATTATTCTTTCTCTTGGTTCAACAGGGATTCAAGTCTCGCCTCAATCTGGGCCACAGATTCCCCTCTTGATATTATTTCGCCATCCGGGCCAATGAGGATATGGTGGGGAATCCCGGAGAACCCGTAGATGTCATACGGACGCCGCTGGGTATTGAGCATCACGGGCCATGTGATGTTGTGTTTGTTGACGGCTGCTTTGGAATCTTCGGGAACGTCCCTGACGGCCACTCCGACTATGTTGAGGCCCGCGTCTTTCCATTTTTTACTTAATGCGGTGAGGTCGGGAATCTCTTTTATGCAATAAGGGCACCACGAAGCCCAGAAATCAACGAGTGTGTATGTCCCCGGCTTTATGAATGCCGCAAGGGTGGTGGGTTTTCCGTCGGCGCGTTCTCCTTCGAAATCCACGAATTTCTTACCAGCAGAGGTTGTGTCGCGCAATTTTGCGAAATTAACGTAGTGTCGGGTTTTCGGCGAATTCTTCAAAGACTCCGGGGCGTCGTTAAGGAGGCTGTCGATTTCATTCAGGTCGGCATATTTGATCCATTCGATTCCGAAATAAGAACCGAGCGGATTTTCTTTGTTTTCGTTGTATGCCTTTTTTACGAAATCAAGATAGGCAGGCATGTCGTCGAGGTCTTCTATCGAATCAAGCCGTGAGAGAAGGGATGCGAACTTGTCATTGAGCGGGGTTCCTATGGCTGAATTGGTGGAGTCGTTGACAAAGGCTATGCCCGGTTCGATGACGTAAAAAGCCCTTGTGCGGCCGTCGATCATTACTGCGGCAAACGTCGGGGCGGAGTCGGGTCTTGTTATTTCGGCTTTGCCGTCAACAACTTTTGTTTCGGCGATAAGGGTGGAGTCAAGAAAATTCACGAGTTGGATATCTTGCCCTTCGAATCTGTCGGAGAGCGATATGTCGAGTTTAGGTTGTTTCGCGCATGAAGAGAGCATGAGCAGTGATGCGGCGCAACCTATTATATAAGACCGTATTTTCATAAGTTGGTAATTTTAGGGAGGTTGTAGATAGCAAACGGACGCAAGCGGAAAACCCGTTGCGCCCGCTAATATTTTGCGAAGATAATAAAATTTTTTAAGAAATGGAACCGCAAACTTGTAATGACGTGGTGATTATAGCTCTTTGCTGATGTTGTTTGCCGGTTTTTCACGTCAGTTAAGTGCAAAGCGTAGTCGGTCGATGGGAATTTTTCCCTCCATATAGACTACGTTGACCGATTGTCCGCCGTTTTGTGTCACGACCATCAGGTGGGTGATGTATTTGCCGTCGCCTGAGAGGTGGGCAAGCACGTCATAGCGGTAGTAGTTCTGTTTTTTTGTGGAGAGTGTCTCCATTTTTTTGCTGTTCTTTACTTCTTTGATAATCTTCCAAAGGGTTTCATCCTGTCCGTTGATGGCGGTGGAGATGGTTTCGATTGAGGTGATGTCGCTCGTACGCACAGGCAGGCTGCCGTATGATTCGTCTGTCAGAAGTTTATCGCCCATCGCTTTAAGCATGGTAGGCGATACGAAAGAATAATCGTAGTTCGGTTCTGCAGAGAGTTTTTCGAAAAATCTTGTGGGGTTGCCTGCCATCGTTGGCAAGGAATATATTCCCAGAACAAAGATTGCAATGATTTTGATATACGCTTTCATTATGTTTTGTTGGTTTGGTTTCAAATGGAATGGAGGGGAAGGTCGGCGACTGGGGCGAGCCCTTCGGCCGCCGAAGTTATCGACGCGTTGACTCCCGAGAAGGCTTTCGCTACGATGTCGAGCGATTCATAGACGTTGTCAACCGATTGGCTCAACGTTGACAGAGGCTGTGCAAGTATTCCCGCAGGGTCTATTGCGACTGCAGACAGCGTCGGGGTTATATCGGCCACAAGGTCGCCCACCGACGGCATAGTCCCTAATGACGGTAGAACCTCGTGGATTTGCACCGGTTCCGATTTTTCCGTACTTCCGGCGGCTGTTTTATTTACGGGAACTTTCAGTTTTCCCGTTTTTCCCGAAATGCGTACTGATGCAACCGGCGATGAATCCGGCGCTGTTCTCCGCACGTTCTCTTCTTTCCCGATGTTTTCCAATGTTGGTAACGCCAGTGATAGGGCGGAAGTGTCGGGTGAATCTATTGCGTATTGTGTCGGCATGGATTGTTGTGTGACCGAAACCTTGATTCCTACCGTGAGGATGGCGACAACGGCTGCCGCTGCCGAAATTGAAAACAGCCATTTTTTCCTGAGCTTCGGTTTGCCCGCCAGTCTTGAAATATGGCGTTCGAGTTTCTGCTCAAGCCCGGAGGGGATATCGGCTACAAGAATTTTCTCCGACGCAGTCCCGAGCGAGGCTATCAACGTGAGGTCGGCGGCAAGCACGGCATTTTTATTATCCTTGAGATATTTTTCAGGACAAGATGCGACTGTAAGGAGAGTGTCCATCTCTTCGGTGGAGATGGTGGCGTCGAAGAATCTCTGAATAAGAGTCCTGATGGTTGCCTGGTCGTATGTTATTTCTTTGTCCATGTGTCTATTTTGTATGAAGTGAGAAGAGTTGTCTTATTCTTTTTCTGCCGCGTGAGAGAAGCACCCTCACGTTGTCGTCCGAGAGTCCGGTGGCTGAGCTGATTTCGGAATTCGAAAGCCCCGTCACCGCGCTCATCATGACCACCTTCCGCTGGTTTTCGGGCAATTTTGCCAGCAATTCCGCTACGGTCTGAAGATTGTCTTTCCCTTCGATAGCGGCAGCCGGGGTAGGCGACGGGTCTGCCACATCGGGAGGGTCGTCGCCGAAGACCGTTACCGGTCGCTTCGTGCGCGATGCCATCGAAAGGGCTATGTGGCGCACGGTGACGGTGGCGTATGCCGCCACATTGTCAACTTCTTCAAGACGTTTCCTGTTTTCCCAAAGCTTGGTAAATGCATCCTGCAGACAATCGGCTGCGTCGCTCTCATCACGCAGGATGGCGAGCGCGTAGGCGTAGAGGGTCTTATGGAGAGGCATTATATAGCCTTTGAACTGTTTCTCGTTCATGAGCAGGAACTGTTCCGCGGAACAGGAGGTCTTTTATTACAACGACAGAATGACGGTAAAAATGTTACACCGATATATGAAAAATCCCGGATTATATTTAAAACCGGGAGTTAAATGAGGGTGATGATTTATTTGGGTTGATGATTTATTTTATGGTGCATCCTGCCGGAGGCGCAATCTTGTCTTTACGGCAACGTTCCACTATATGGTTTATTCTCGCGGGTGTGGAGGGGTGGGATGAAAACATCTGCTGAAGTCCGCTGCTTTGTTGCGCTCCTTCGAGCGATTCAAGTTTTGTAAAGGCCATGGCCATCGACCAAGGGTTCTTGCCGTTACTCTTCAGGAAGTCGTAGCCGTAATCGTCGGCGTTGCTCTCCTGTTTTTGCGAGTATTTGGCGCTCAGAAGACTTTCTCCAATTTGTGCGAGCTGGGAGCTGGTCAGTGCGGCCGCGGTGGCGCTTGTAGCCCCTATACCGTCAAGCACGGCGGAAGAAATGAGTGCCTGCTGGAATGCCTTTTTTGTGTCTTTGTGCGCAACGTGGCCGATTTCATGCCCTATCACCCCGAGCACTTCATCGTCGTTCATGCGGTCCATAAGTCCGGAATATACCCTCACGCTGCCGTCGGCACATGCGAAGGCGTTCACGTCGTTCGTAAGATATACTTTGAAATTCAATGGAATCCCATCTACGGAGGTAAGCCCGTTGGTGAGTCGGGCAAGGCGCACGGCATATTTGTTGCCGGCAGGAGCAACCTTGTTCTGTTTGTCGGAATATGCCACGTATTCATGCACGTAGCTCTGGATTTCCCCGTCGGATACGGTGGCGGCCTGTAGGGCTTTGGAAGCGCCGCTCATGAGGGAGCTCATGTTGAGGCTGGAAGCCGAACATCCCCCTGAAATCAGGATTATCGCCATTGAGGCGGAAATCCCGAATGTCTTCAATTTCTTAAGTAATTTCATATTGTTTGGTATTAATAGTCTATGCGGTCGGTTTTTTCATGCCATTCCTTGAAGGCTTTGAGAGCCTTCGCCCTCATGAAGTGGCGCATGGCTATAGAGCGGTGGGAATAATCCATGGCAAGTTGTTCGTAAATGAACGAATCGTCGAACCCGACAGTGCTTGCGTCGTCTTTCGTATTGCCGTAGCACACTCCGGAGATTCCCGCCCAATAAATTGCGCTCAGACACATGGGGCACGGTTCGCAGGAACTGTAGATCGTGCATCCTTCGAGTTTGAATGTCTTGAGCTTCTCGCAGGCATTCCTGATGGCGGAGACTTCGGCATGTGCGGTGGGGTCGCAGTTGGCGGTCACGCGGTTCACTCCGGTGGCTATTATCTTGCCGTCTTTCACTATTACGGCTCCGAATGGGCCACCTCCGTTTTTCACGTTTTCTACAGAAAGGTCGATGGCTGTCTGCATGAAGCGGGCGTCTTCGGTCGTGAAGTCGCTTGTTTCCCGAAGCGGTGCGGGTACGTAGTTCGGATTTTTCATAACCTTATTGGCAGACTCGTTTTATGGATGCTTCCACGGCGGAAATAGGCCGGATAATAAGCCTGCATTTATAGAACGGAAATTTCCTTTGCAAGGTTGTGCGGAGTATAGAAATCCTCTTATTTTACTTCACCGCTTTTCATTATCCTAAGCCAGTTGCGGTAGCCGATTACGGCAATGCCGGTGTAGATGGCATAAAGTATGGCGTAAAGATAAATCCCTTTGTAGGCGTAAAGCCCCACGCACACAGCATCGACGGCAATCCAGGCGATCCACTGTTCGAGATATTTGCGGGCGAGCATCCACATCGCCACTATGCTTAGTGCGGTGGTGAATGCATCGGCGGCCGGCACGGTGCTGTCGGTGAGGTAGCGGAGCCCGCAATAGAGGGCGTCCCACAGCATCATGAAAACTGCTATGCATAGAGCCAGACGCTTCTTCGAAATGCGGGTAATAGGTAGTTCGGCTTTTTCATTCACGCTTTTCGAACCTGCTGACGCCTTGCGTTTTGCACGTGTCCAGACCGCGTAGCCATAAATTGCTATAAGGAAATAATAGATGTTGATTGCAAAGTCGGCGTAGAGTCCTTTGTGCAGATAGATCCACATCGAGATGGTGGGCATCACGATGGAGGCGAACCATAGCCGGGAGTCGGCGTGATATTCCCACCAGAGGTAGAGAAGGCCTACGCTAAACCCCAACACTTCAAGTATTTTATCCCAGGGTAGAGCTGAAAGAGTCATCAGAATGAAAGTGTTACGGTTGCGAGAACGTTGGTCGTGGCTTGTGCGGCATATCCGGCATACCTGTAGATTACGGTTTCGCCGTTGTCGAGATAATATCCGGCTCCGGAGTAGCCGTTGTTGCAGTATTTCTCGTTGAAGAGGTTGTAAACAGTAAAACCGAGACGCAACTCTTTCACCGAAGGGATTTTCCTGAAGGTGTAGGCAAGCGAAAGGTCGGATACGAAATAAGAGTCGAGTTTCGCTGCCGCGCTTTTTGCATTGTTCATATACTGGCTCGACACATAGCGGCTCATCAACGAAGCCTCGAATCCTTTCACGTTGAAGTTGAAAGAATTGTGGAGAATGAAGTCGGGGGAGAACGCTATGGGTGTGTTTCCACGGTCGAACGCTATCGGGTTGGTCCATTCGTCTTCATAGATATATTCCACGAAGTCCTTTATCCGGTTTCTTGACAGGGTTGTGTTGAGTTGCCAGTCAAACCAACTTATGGGGCGTAGCTCCCCCTGGAGTTCGATGCCCATACGGTAAGACTCCGGCACGTTCACGCTGATGGCGTTCCCGGTGTCGGAAAGTTGGCCGGTCACCACGAGCTGGTCCTTATAGTCCATGTAATATAGGTTGGCGCCGACGGAAAACAGTTTTTTTGAATAGGAGTAGCCGAGTTCATAATCCAACATGCGTTCGGCCTCGGGATAATGTGAAGGGTCGCTGTCGGTGAAGTTGTCGCGTGTCGGCTCTTTGTGTGCCACGCTCCAGGAGGCGTATGCACGGTGGGCGCCGTTGTTGTATGCCAGTCCCACCTTCGGGTTGAAGAAATTCCAGTCGCGGTGTATTGCGAGGTTTGCCATTGCATCGGTATTCCAGTCGAAGTTGTCGCTTTCCCCTGTGATGGTGTAATGGATGTGGCGGAACTGGAGGTCGGCATAGGCGGAGATTCCTTTCCAGATGTCGTAGTCTCCCCTTACAAAGAAATTGGAATCGAACTTGCGTCCGGTGTTGCGGTAGTATTGCTGCAGCGGATTGATGGGGCCGATGTAGTTGCGCACCCATTTCACCTGTCCGAAATGGGTGCCGCGGTGCCAGTTTGCCGCTCCGCCCGCCACCAGCGAAAGGTTGCCTCGTTGATATCTGGCGTTGATCATGCCGCCGCCGAAGTCGTTGTCGTTGTTTTTAAGCCTGATGAGGTCGGATTTCGTTATGAGGTTCCCATCCTTGTCGGTGAAGGGGGTGAGGCCATACTCGGAAAGTGTGCGGTCGGTCTTGTATTGGTCGTAATAACCGTCGCCTTTCGTATAGTGCAGTGCGGCGTTGAGTGTGAAATATTGTCCGATGCTTTGGTTGAGGAGGAGTTGGAAATGATGTTGCGTAAAATTGTCGCACTGGTCGGCATAGAAGGCGGTCTTTCCGTCGGAATCGGTATATTTGCCGCAGGGGTTGTAGCGTCTGCCATATTCCGCCATCTCCTCTTTCGAGGCGTAGTCCCACGCCATATAGGTGCGTTCTTTCCCTCCGAAGGCGAGGAGCCTTATCGAGGTGTTGTCGCCCCGGTAGGCGAGTTGTCCCATATAGCTCCAGAGCTTGGAGAATGCGCGGTCGATGTAGCCGTCGGAGCCGATATGGCTGAACCTGGCGTCAACGCTCCAGTGGTCGCCGAAAAGGCCTGACGACACTTTTATGGTCTGTTTGTTGGAATTGAAAGAGCCGTAGGAGGCCGAGACCATTGCGGAGCGTTCGGAAGATGGTGCGTCGGTGAGCATGTTGATCGATGCGCCGAATGCCCCGGCCCCGTTGGCGGAGGTGCCTGCGCCTCGCTGAATCTGGATGTCGCGCAGCGACGAGGCGAGGTCTGGCATGTTGACCCAATAGACGTTGTGGCTCTCGCTGTCGTTGATGGGAACGCCGTTGGCGGTGATGTTGATTCGCGAGGCGTCGCTGCCGCGCACCCTCAGTCCGCTGTAGCCGATGCCGCCGCCGGCATCGCCGGTGGTGACGATGGAGGGGGTCATTTCAAGAAGGCTTGGAATGTCGCGTCCGTCATTCTTTCGGGCTATCTCCTTCCGGCTGACGTTGGTGAAAGCTACGGGCGTTTTAACGCCGGCACGGTTGGCGGTGATTTCCACCCCTTTGAGTTCGATTGCCACGCTGTCTGCCTGCGCCGTGGTGTCGGAGGGCTGTACAACTGTCTCTGCCAGGGTCGGGAAGGCGGTCATAAATGTCATGGCCGTACCCAATGAAATAAATTGTTTCATGCGTTCGAATTTTTCTTTACGCCGGTACTGACCGGATCAAGTTCGAAGGGTTTGTTCTCAGCTTCGTCATGAGGAGCCGCTTGCGGCGACCGTGCGATGACGACGCACCCCTAAATTAGAATACGTTAGTATAAAGGCTCTGAAAGAATCCCAGATGCCTTAATTAATATACCCTTATGCAATTCAAACGCAAGGATTGAATAAGATATTGCCCCCGTCGAGCGTAAAAGAATTATCGACGGATTACGATGTCGAGGAAGGAGACTGTGAAGCGAGGGTCGGCCACCGCCATTTGCTGCAGCCAACCATGGAATTGGTCGTAATCTGTCATAGGGGGCAGCCCGTCGGCGGCAAGGGAAGCGTCGGCAAGCGGCATTGAGAACGGTTCGGTTGAAAACGTGAACACTATCTGGTTGTGTACTTCCCGACGGTCGGGATTCGTTATGGATGCCTTGTTGCGTATGTCGGGGTCCTTCACCGTTTCCGGCAAATCCGCCTCTATCCTTACCGGTACGGCTGATGAAGCGGGTGCCGCGCGGCACACCATTCCCACTTCGTCGATAAGGAACACGGCAAGATAACCTTCGGAAGCGGCGCGAAACCGGAAGAAGAATTCGTCGCCGTCGAGCAGGGAGCGTGTCGGAACGCCGACGGATGAACGCGGTGACTTGGGGGTCATCACTTCCCCCTCGGTTTCTACCGGTATGGACAGTATTTCCCGCGCAAGTCCATGCACCGTAGCTTTAAAGCCGAATCTGCCGTCAAGGGCTGTGAACCCCTCCACGACGGGCGCGGAGAGGTCGCGGAGCCACGCCCCCATGGAGAGTGTGCGGATTATAGATGAAAACGATTCCTGTTCGAAGCCGTCGGATGCCGAAGATGCCGTGGAATGCGACGAGGCGGCTACGGCGGTTCCGAACTCAGATTGAATGGCGTTCGACTTTGCCATCTGCAACGCCATGCTTCGTGCATGCGCCACGTTGTCGCCTTCGTCGAGATAATAAACGGCTTCGCCGCGCACTTTGCGCGGCTTCGGGGTCTTTTCGCAGTAGGCGGCAGGGGCGGCGGCTATCAGTGCAGCCACCGCCCACGCCGTTGCGGTCAGGATTCGTTTCATTTGCGGATTTAGGTTCAAGAAAATGGTATTAACGTCGGTTTTTCTTCGCTTTTTTCGAGGATGCCTTGTTGCCTTGACGCATCCCTAAGTTGCGCCAGTCGGGGAGTGTGGGCGATACGAGCACTTTGGGAGTCTGCGGGCGGTTAGCTTCAAGTGAGAATTCCGTCACGTTCCTGCTTATCGACTCGGCAAGTTCACCGAGGGTTACATCGCCGGAGGTTGCGCGAAGTTTTTCGAGGAGACAGTATGTGAACACGCCGTGCGATTTCGATTCGAGCGGATGAGCGGTTTCGGTGTCGGACGCTGCGGAAAAGACCACCACATTCCCGGCCGGAGTGTCTTGTCGCGGCGACTGGCGCATGGCGCGTGCCGCCACGAGCATATCGTCGGTGCGGGTGGCTCCGGAGAAACATGCGTCGAGGAAGATGGTCACGAGCCGTGCGTTGGAGTTGCCCAATTCTTTGTAAAGTTCGCTGAGGGAATAGTTCGTGCGGTTGCTGTAAGGCGATGCGTCCACCGGCACCATATAGGCCTGTTTGTCGTTGTCGTCGGGTTTGCCGTGGCCCGAATAGTAGAAAATAATCCTTGTCTCCCCGGGGCGTGCAAGCGATTTGTTTTTTATCTCCTCGATGGCGTTTGCCATCTGCCCGAGGGTCGCGTCGGTGAGAAGGCGGACGTTGTTTGCCGGCAGTCCCAACGTGCGGCGACAGTATTTGGCAAAGATTTCGGCATCGTTCGCTGCGTAAGGCACGCCTTTGATGTTACCCTGGTAGTGCTCGTTGCCAATGATGAGAGCGAAGGTATATTTGTCTTCGATGCCGGTGGCGGGTACCTCTATATCCACCGGGTCGATTACCGTTTGACACATTGGAACTTTGGAAGAGGATGCGGACCGGGAGTCGGTCGGGGCGGTGTTTTCGGCAATCAGTTCGTCGAGGGGGCGGAGCATGGAGTCGGTGGCGGTTTGTGAGTCGTCATCATAGACCGATTCCGAATTATAGGTTTTGCCTCCCAAGCGGAAGTCGCACGACAGGATGGCAAGCTTGTCGCCGAGAATTCCGAAACGGGGCTTTATTTCCACGTTGTTCCACTGGTATTCGAAGTTGCGGGCATCTTCGGCGGGGACGCGCACGTATATGTCGCCGAACTGTTTCGTTTTGACGGTATAGACGTTGTAGTCCTTGTCATAGTAGTCCAAGACTCCATCTACGTGTGCCGGGGAATAAAGCTTGAGATAACTTTCGCGTGCTTCCCCCATGAGTTCGTTGAGTTTTGCAAGACGGCTGGAATTGGTTACGCGGCTTTTGTAATCGTCGGCAGATTCGTATGGCTTGCGCTTCTCCCATTGTTCCATCGGCTGACGCACCCTGCTTTCGGAATACGCGGAGAAAGGAGGCATCTCTAAAGGGTTCCCCTCACCGTTTCCACTGAATGCCACTTTTTGGATTGCCTCACGGTTCTGTTTCAGGAAAGGGACTTCGTCACAACCGCGAAGTGCATCCGTGACAACATAATATGGAAGCTCGATGTTGTTGCCCTTTATTGTGGCAAGTTTTATACATCCGGGAAAAATTCCGTTCCCTCCTACACCAAAATTGACAGGTGGAATGATGACTTCGGCTTTATCGGGCATTACAATGTCGATAAGATTCTTACAATTCTTAAACGCATTCCCTCCGATAACCGAGATTGTATTCGGAAGCATGGCAAGACGTAGTTTTTCACATCCTTGAAAACCGTAGTCTTGAATCGATGTAACCTTATATTGTTTCCCGTCTTTCGTTACGAATTCGGGAATGTTCAGACGTTCTATATTTTTGTCATCCGCTTTGGCGGAGGCGGTGCCGTCGGTATTCAAAATATAGCAAACGCCCAATAAACGCAATTTCTCGGCCGATTGTGCGGTAATGGGAAAAGTGAAAAATGCCAAGATTAATGCTAATCTGAAAATATTAGTAATCATAATTGCTTGTTTAGTAATCAAAACCGATGCTAAAAAGTACTCCTGTGTTTGTCAGGTCTGTGATTGAAGCATAGTAATTAATGCTAAATGATAAGCCCGACCTACTTGAGAGTCGATGGCGTATGCCCACACCATATTTGGTATAGAATGCCGTATAGCCATCTTCAGAATCTGCCGGGAAAAGGGCGCCTGCGTTTATCACGCCAAAGAAATTTATTTTCTTCGTGTTAAAAGCGTCATATCTATATGCAAGATATATAGGTATGCCTGAATATGTTTTCCAATATGATGGTTGATACACTACGAAATCTCGAAGTCCTGTTTGTACGCCAACCCCGACTCCCCAAAAGCTGTTTTTAAACTGGATGCCCGGGGTGTAGGAGATGTTATAGACGAAGCCGTTGCTTTTTTCTCCCTCCCAGCTGGCGAAACCGATTCCGGCACCGGTTTCTACGAAACCACGGTATGTGATTTTGGAGTGGGCGATAGAGGGTGACAGCATTGCTATGGCTGTGAAAATGAGAGCCAAGCAAGAAAATCGTATTCTTTTCTTCATAATGAATTTGGATATATTGATAAGGTTACTGAATTAGAAATCGAGACCGATGCTTAAAAGAACTCCCATGTTATTCAATTCATCATTGGATGAATAAGCTATATAGTAATGAAGACCATAAGAAAGTCCAAATCGGTCTGAAATTCTTTGTCGGATACCGCCACCCAATTTGGCGTATAATTCAGCATCGTTATTAAATTCATTACAAACAGGAAAAAGACAACCTAAATTTGCTGCTCCATAAAAATTAATTTTTGTAGTATTGAACGCATCATAGCGATAGGCTAAAAATAAAGGGATTCCTAAAAACGAAAAGGATTCATAAGAATCAGTATCTAACAACCCCGGTTGTATGCCGGCTCCGACTCCAATGAAGCTCCTGTTCAATTGTATGCCATGAGTAGTGGTAAGTATAGCAGTAAAACCAGTTTCATAGTCTATGTGGGAATTGAAGCCGGCACCGGTTTCGACGAAACCTCGGTAGTGAACTTGGGAGTGGGCGGTGGCAGGCAGGAGGGCAGCTATAACAGCGAAGAGGACTGCCAGACATGAAAATCGTGATTTTTGTTTCATGATAGTGTAGGGGTGCCGTCGGACTCCTCTCGCAGGCGGATGAATGTTGGGAAATAAGAAAAGCGTAGGAGTCTGTATCTGTTACCGTCCTACTAATCGAGGCTTCTCGCATTGCCCTATTCATGTCGGACGGCAACGCAGAAGCCCACGCCAATATATGCAATCGTTGCGCCCGGCAATATCTTTCACAAGATATTCTGCCGAATGCAAAATATTACATATCCACGAGGCATCTACCGTTGCTCATTCCTTGACATGAATATGAAATTTTGCGAGAATTTCGATTAGTCAAGAATCAGCGCGGATAAACGCTATCTATAATAATATGTCGTGCATACCACGAATTTTCAACCATCAGAGAGTATCGTCGCGGTATGCGGTAGCAAATTTATCAAAAAAAGTTTATTCAAGCAAAAATTTTTTGAAAATGTTTCAAAATCCGTTAGAAATTACGAATTTCCTTGTAGGGACATGCCTCCGGCATGTTTGATTAACCGATTGGTTGTCAGATAAAACGTGCCGGAGGCACGTCCCTACATGGAATGTGTTTTACGATTTAATGGCGCAATCATAACTGTTTCATACGCATGAAGGTATTTAAGCGAGGGGCGTGATGGCACATTATTCCTTCTTCATCGATTAGGGAATAGCGCAGGGTCCCTTTCTTTGTCAAGTTCTTAAATAAAAATACATTGTAAGATACAAGATTTATGATTAACTTTGCTTCGTTGAACATTAGTTCAGCATATATTTGCAAAAAACGAATTTGTCATGAAAAACTCTTGTACGACCTGCATTACATACAGGGGGTATGCTCCACTCGGATTCGTTCCGTCTGAGGAAGCCGTAATCCATGCTCTGAAAGGGAAGGGTAAGTGTTTCATCCACTACTATATTTTAGGAGAAACGATTGAGACTGAGGAATGGAACGACATCAAGGGAGAAATCACAGGTGCAAACCTGTACAACCACCTCCGAGGCAAGCAGTTTGTAAAGGACTACCGCAACCGCATCGAAAAGATTGTTGTATCGGTCAATGAGAACCCCGAAACATGAATGTCTGTAAGTACTTTATATACCCAATCATGGAACAAGATATAAAACGCCAAATTGACAACTTTTACAATAATAAGAGACATCTGTACCTAACTCACAAATATGCATCGGAAACTTTTTTCGATGTATTAGGGAATTCCCGTAGTGAGATTTCACACAGCAATTTTCTTAAATGGTTTTTCCTACAGCACGAATGGAACGAGGAGAGCTTGCGCCAATTAATCAAAATATATATTAGTAAAGCAAATGAAAACCAAAAACAAGCTTTGCTGCCCCTTATAGATATCGAGTTCCATCTGGATAATTGCGCGATTGAAATTCATAGTGCTTCAACAGAAAAAATATGTTATTTTAAAGTTGGAAATAAAACCCAAAATGGAAGAATTGATTTAGTCATTACTTCAACTTTAAGGCATTATAATCAGGTAGTGCCTGTTAAAGTTGTAATTGAAAACAAGATAGATTCGTCAGAACATGATAGCCAGACAAAGAAATATTATACCTATTTCGCAAATTCCGACAAATATGGAAATGAACAAATCCTCTCTCTAAAGAAGAAAGGGAAATATGTTCGTGACAAATATAAATTTCAACGAGATGAATATAGAGGTGCAGATATTAATGCCCAAGAGATAATCTTGTATATATATCTTTCACTTGAAGCTAATAATAGAGAAGCTAATAATGAAGAAGGTGCTAAAGATAATATCTGTGAGGATTTTATCAAAATCACATATCAGGATATTTATGATAATATCTTCCGGCAGCTCAGCCAAGAAATACTTAACGGTAAATATACAGGAAGGAATGCATCATATTTTAATGAATATGTTTCCAATCTACTCCGTCCGGTAATAAATCAATCTAAAAATCATATAGCAATGTGTTACGATAAACAAGATGCGGAAAAGCTGAGAGAGTTCTTTTATTCCAATCTGCCTCTCTTCAAGCTCGCTTCCGAGACAGTATTCAGGACATCAAATGATGAGAGCGAAAAAAAAGCGATCTCAGAGATTTACAAAGGAATATCAAATCTTACCAAAGATTATAACATATATTCCAATAACAAAATCAATAATCAAAACATGTCGAACAGTAATGAAATCCCCTCTTTAGAAGAGTATCTTCAGGAAGAGGAAGAGCAGGAAAAAGCATTGATGGCCGAGGAAGTTGCCAAGGTTGAGCGAAAAGTCCCGAAATGGCTCAACAACCCCCATCAGATCAACAGCCAGATTCTTCAACTCTTTATGACATTGAGTAAAAACAACGAAATGGTGATAAAACGTGATGAACTGCAAACAGAATTTGAAAGAGATCATAGGGATCCGTTCTATTCAAACTATGTGCAGATGAAGAACTTTGGACCCAAGAATCATGCTAAAGTGTTTGAGGAGGACTCATGGGGCAACATAAGGTTATGGAAACCGGTGGCTGACTTTATAGTCGGCTTATATGAAAGCAAACAGCAGTAAGACATTCTCGGATTAGCGCTCCTCAAAGTATGTGTTTGAATATAAACTTAGGGGAGACTAATCCGGTAGAGGTCTTAATTTATTATATCCAGAGTAATTTATACCTTTGCGGACATAAACCAATTTATGATTATGGCAAGACAAAAGAAATATCCTGATTTCCCGGGACCGGGAGAGAAGGAGGTGCCTTATGACACAGCGCACTTCAAGATGTGGTGTGTTGATGAGGAGGACATGACCGAACAGTCTGCAGACGTGTATGTTTCTCGTATCCGCACAGCTTTTGAAGTTGTATTTAACGGAGAATATCGGATATTTGAAATACTGTCGCAAGCATTTCAAGGCTACATTAGACAACCGGAGATTTGTCTTAAGAACCTTGAAATGGCTTCCGGCTATCTAAAAGGATTAATTGATCTGATGGACCAGCTTCCGGAGCAAGAATATTTCGAATATAAGAAGTTGGACTACAAGCCTAAAACGCTCAAAGATTGGGTTAGCGCATTTTATGCTTATTATCGCTATTATGAATATCGGATAGACAAGTTAAGAGTAAAACTTGGCATATCGATCAAGTCTCCTGATAGCCGAAAACACAGAAAGATACCTCTAAAAAAGGAATTTTCAACATATTTGAAAAGGGAGTGCCGATATACTCCTGATTCTGTGTGGTCACATATCTCATATCTTACGAAACTTAAATATTTCATGCTCGATTTAATCGTTGATGATGATATATTCGAAGTAGTTTCGGATGAAGATAAAGATTGGGAATCAATTAAGTCCATATTTCAGGATTCAATAAGACTGGTTGAGCTTGAAATAAAGATGAATGAAAAGAATCTTCCAGATCATTTTTCAGTCAATCTGTCAGTCAAAGACCTGAAAAGAGGAAAGAATGCTTTGGAAAAATATCGAGATTTCATAAAATATAGAATCAAGAACAACTTGAAGGACAAAACTCAAATACAATCCTGAAGAACAAGAATGACCGCAATTTCACCCCTGCGGCTGCCTTAGTCGCAGGGTGTATTATATAAAACCAAATTTTGCCTACACGATGGAAACACCTGACAAACATAATGAGTACATGGACTTAGAAGAAGTGGTATGGTTGACTGCCCCATCCGATATCGACAATATAATAAACTTGAATGGCTATCGTGTTATAGGTGATAAAGAAGAAATTAAAAAAATCGCTCGTACACACGGTATAATAAATATTGGCGATGAAGATATAATTTCCACCTTGTCAACCACCAAAACAAATTATGTCACCTCTGGCGAAGGCACGGGTGAAGATAGGGTTATTGTAGCCCTAAACAGTGCAATCAGCCGGTTGCCTGTTAAATTGCAAGACCTTGAAAAGTTGATTGTCAATGTGTGGATTAACGCATGTTGCCCGATATTGATGTCTGAAATCAGAGGAATGGTTAAGTGCTTAGAGTATAATTTCCCAAAAAGAGACCTTATTTGGGGCGTGGCCGTAGATTCGGACATAAATGAGGATATAAAGATAACGTTAATAGCGGTAAAATAAGCACAGATTATGTTAGGAGCAATCGCAGGAGATATTATTGGCTCGGTGTATGAATTCACAGGACAGAAACAGTATGATTTTGAAATGCTGCCGAAGGGAAGCAGATTCACTGACGACTCAGTGATGACCATAGCCGTCGCTCATTGGATGAGCCATTGCGATGAAGAAGGCAATACTGACCATAGCAAAGAACATCTGATTAGATGTATGCAGACGTTGGGTCATAAATACCCTTATGCCGGATATGGCGGTTCATTCAACGCTTGGTTATGGTGTGAGAATCCACAACCTTACAACAGTTGGGGCAACGGAGCGGCAATGCGCGTGAGCCCGGTGGGACTTTATACCAAGACTCTTGACGAAGCTCTTGAATTGGCGAAAATATCAGCCGAAGTCTCGCATAATCATCCCGAAGGTGTCAAAGGAGCGCAAGCTGTAGCCTCGGCAGTATGGATGGCAAAGCACGGACACCCGAAAGATGAAATACGAGATTATATAATGGCAAGATTCCATTATGATCTTATGCGGACTGTCGATGAAATACGCCCAACATATCAATGGGATGTATCGTGTCAAGGGTCCGTGCCGGAGTCAATCATCTGCTTTCTCGAAGGAAGGGATTTCGAAGACGTCGTAAGACTCGCTGTTTCGCTCGGTGGCGATGCGGATACGATGGCATGTATCGCCGGTTCAATAGCAGCATGCATCTATCCGATTCCAACATGGATTGAAAACGAATGTAAAAAAATCCTCCCGCCTCTTCTGTATAATTATATGCAGATGTTTGAAGGCTATATTGAGCATGGTCGGGAGTTTAATGGGATACTTAATTTATTGTAAAACAGTTAATAAAATAAACATATGACTTTTGAAGAATTTAAAAAAATGGCCGACGCTACGCCCGAAATCAACTGCAAATCCATTTTTAAGGTGGAGATGTTTTTCATCGGATTTTGGGATATAGGTGAAAATGGAGAAATGATGGATCCATACATAGATTCTTATTCAATGGACCTTGGCGTGTTGGAAATCTACTATTTCCTTTCGTATCAGGACGCAAAAAGGAAGTTTCTTTCGGAGAAACGAAAAAATCCGAGGGTATTTCATTCAGCGAGGATCCTCCAGTTGCCGCTGGAAATAGAAACTCATGAAGGTGAATACCTGTCAATCACCGTCTTTGACAAAAAGGGGGATATAAGCTACCGCTCCCAACTCCCAACAGTCGATTCGTCCGTTAATGGCGAAGATGACATTAACAAATTTTATGGATACCTTGAAGAGTGTATGCCTTTTTATAAGGGCGAAATAGTTGAGGTATTGGATACTGAGGCTGAAAGCATTCGACTTGGGATAGTTGCAGAAACTCCCATGAGCCTTGAGGATAATTGGGAACGCAGTAAAAAAGCCGGCCATCCGCTCGATGACCTTGACATGTTTAGGGTAATCACCGGTGAAGATGAATCGGAATATTTTAAAACAGACCTCGTTTTCAAACCTTCCTTTCCGATTTCTGAGCATATACGTCAGCGTCTCAATGAATGGTATGAAAAAGATCTGGAGGGCGGCTCCACCGATTTTGCAGCGTTGCTCAAACTGCTCTGATTGCAATTACTGATTATGACATTTGAAAAATTTAAGGAGCTGGCACTGAATCCCCCGCCATATGATGGACAATCTGTATTTCGTGCGGATACATATTGTTATTATGAAGAATGTATTGATTTGGGGGAACCTTATTCGTTACAGATACTGTTTCTTTGAGTGTGTCTGAGAGAGGGCACTAAAAAAGGACCAGCCAAA
>CABRKI010000027.1 GCA_902471455.1 uncultured Porphyromonadaceae bacterium
TTCCGATCTACATCCCCGCTTTGTCATGCGATATTATCCGTTTTATTCAAGGCATGCGTCGAGCGCGTCGGTAATGGCTTTGCGGTCGAGGTTTTGCCCGATAAAAACTATTTTTTCCATACGGTCGCCATATTCGGGGTCCCAGTCGCGCACCAACCCCGGTTCTGTGGCAAGCATGCGTTGGAGTTCGTCTTCGGGAGCGGTGGCATACCATTGTCCGGCTTCCGTAAGTTTTTTCTGCACACCCGCCTGTTCAAAAAGATAAGACATGTCGGTGTTGTCGTTGAAATAGCAGATGCCTTTTGCGCGAATTATATTTTTCGGCCATTTTTTTGCCACGAACCAATCGAATTTGTTGATGTCGAAAGGTTTGCGTCGGAAATATACAAAAGTGCCTATGCCGTATTCCTCCGCCTCGCCTTCTCCGTGATGGTGGTGGCAATGGCATACGCCATGCTCGTGGTCGCAATGCGAATGGTCTTCCTCTTCATCGTGGTCATCATGGTGGTGATGATGATGTTCATCTTCATGATGATGCTCATGATGATGCCAGTGATGGTCTTCGTGTCCGTGTTCGTCACATTCGTCGAGAGGCTTTTCTATTTCCTGAATCCATGTTGCGGATGTCACGGTCTTTTCAAAGTCGAAGAGTTTGGTGTGGAGAATCTTGTCGAGGTCGAAATCGCAATAGTCCGCCTCGATGATTTCTGCCTTGGGCTGAAGGGCGCGTATCACTTCTTTGATGTGGTGTGCCTCTTCTTTCGTGACTTCTGAAATTTTGTTGAGCACTATTATATTGCAGAACTCGATTTGCTGTATCACGAGGCTTTCGAGGTCTTCTTCTCCGATTTTGTCGGAGGTCAGGGCGTCTCCGCCTTCGAATTCGCTTTTCAGACGCAGGGCATCGACCACGGTGACGATGCAGTCGAGCATCGGCACTCCGTTTCTCACAAGATTGGGGGCCATAGCCGGCATGGAGCAAATGGTCTGTGCGATTGGTTCAGGTTCGCAAATGCCGCTCGCTTCAATCACTATGTAATCGAAGCCGGTTGAAATAAGGTCTGACAGCTGCTGCATGAGGTCGGTTTTCAGAGTGCAGCAGATGCATCCGTTCTGAAGAGCCACAAGACTGTCGTCTTTTCCGCCGACGACGCCACCTTTCGCAATAAGTTCGGCATCGATGTTGACTTCACCTATGTCGTTGACTATTACGGCGAATTCTATGCCTTTCTTATTGGCGAGGATACGATTGAGAAGCGTGGTTTTACCGCTTCCGAGATAGCCGGTGAGGAGAAGCACCGGAGTGATTTTAGCCATCATTTTTTATTGAGATAATCTTTAATTTCTTTAATATGAGACGCCACCTCGTTGATGGAATAGGGAAGTTTCACCATTTCAACGACTTTGGCTCCCGGGATGACGGCCTCTTTTAAGGAAGCCGCTGAAGGCGCCTCTTTAAGCGACCGGTATTCATCGAAGGTGTATTTCGTGAATACGGAGGCCGGACCGATGCCCTGCCGGTTGAGCCACCATCCTCCTCCAAGGTCAAGAGGACATGAATTTTCGGAAATGTCGGAAGGTGCGGGGAAATACGTCACGTCGCCCTGCGCGTCGAGGGTAATGGCCACGTTTCCGGCGTAGTCTCCGCTCATTCTGAAAGCGGAAGCCTTTGGAATCATGGCCGGTTTCAAACCTTTTATCAGGGCAGGCCTGACATATTCCGCCGTCGGGCCGTCATAGCCTCCGGGAACCGCCGTTTCGGCAGTCTTGTGGGAGCATGCCATGCAGAATGCGGCGAGTGGCAGCATATATGCAAGTTTCTTCATATTGTCGTGTCTTGTTTCGGAAGTGCAAATATAATGAAAAACATGATACATGCCGGCAAAAACATATTAAAAACTTACTTGGAGCATTGCCTGGAGCCGGTTGTCGTGGGCCTGCAAGCCGTCGAAATCAACACGCCGTCCGTAGATATATTCCACACCGACCTGCACGATGGAGTTGACGTTATAGAACATATTGCCGAGTATATACTGGGCATATTTGTAGCCGGTTTTCCATGGCACCGAAGAGTCGGCATATTGTTTGGCGTATGTGCGCACGTGGCTATAGATGGCGGTGCAATACAATTTAGGCGAGAAGTTGTATTGCAGTGCCCCGAAGCCTCCCCACGCTTCCACGGCGTCGAGCCGAGATGCGTTGTCGGGGTCGGGCATGAGGTCCATCCCTGTGCCTCCCAGGTCTTGGATATAGCTTGCTATCCCTTTTCCATAAACCGCCTGGTAATATGCGGTAAGTCCGCCCGCCACGGGTGTCATGCCGCTCGCTTTTATGCCCCAGCCCACGCGGTCAACGTTCTTTTGGGCGGATTCGTTTCGGTAATAAAGGTTGCGCACGATTCCCGACAGCCTCAGCCATCCTTTCCCTTCGGACCATGAACGCTGTATATAGAACGGGATGTCGGGCACCCTTTGCGTCACTGCGGCGGTATTGGTGGAATAGGTTGACGACATGGCCGGCATGTCGATGCCGATGCCGGCTTTCCATTCTTTCTTATCTCCGAAGGGCTGCTCGTAGTAAATATTGCCGTGAATCTGGCAAGTGAACGCATTCGGGCCTTCATAATCTATGGTTGCAGGGGAGGCGGCGGCGTCAGTGAAGAGAGAGTAGTTGTAGCCGGCAGTAAATCCACGGTATTTTAGATACGCCAACTGCAGATTGGGGGCATAGCCGTTTCCGAGAAAGTTTATTGACACGTATGCGCCGAGCTGGTTCTTGCTGCCTGGGAGTGCCACCACATTAAGGTAGATGTTGCTTTGCTGGGCGCTGAAGTTGAATTCCCCTCCGTTGCCGGGAGCTAAATTCATGGGGATGGAAGATGTGGTGAAAAGGTTGTCGTTTGCTATCGGGCTGCCGAAATCATATATGCCCACCGCCTTTATGTTGGCGCCGATACCCATGTAGTATTTCCCTTCCTTCCCATGCACTGCAAAACGCGGCACGTCGGGAGTGCCTTTTATCTGGGGTGCGTTCTCATGGAGCTTTATGAACGTTTCCGTAGTGTCGTTGAACTGTTCGATTTTTATTGACAGTTCTTCATTGTTGCCGGCTACCTGCGGATAAGCCGCTGTCTGCGTCGAAAAGGCGGCCACCAGCAACGACGATGATAAGATGTAAATGTTTTTCATAAGTGTGAATTATTTGTTTGGTTTTTCGTAGTCAACGGAAAATGCGAAACTGTTGCGTTTGATCCAGGTGAGCATGGTGAATGCCACGAGAAAGACGAAACAAAGGATGAAGGCGAATCCAGTGACGCGGGTGCCGTGGAGGAGGCTGCGCAGCGAGTCGATGATAAAGGGCGACAGCACGATCGCCACATAGTTGGCCGATAGCACAAGCGCGAGCGCGAAAGTTGCTTTGTTTTCCGTAGTCACGGCAAGGCTTGCCTTGTCGTAGAGGATGGGCTGGCATATTCCATAGCCAAGACCGGCAAGTGCCGCCCCTACGCAGAGGGTCCATCCTGCGGGGAAGAAGGCAAACAATCCGATTCCGATGGTCATGGATATGACGGAAATAAGGAAGCAATTTTTTTTGAGATATTTTACAAACCATGACAGGATATAGCCTGGAATGAGGATAAACAGGAAGTAAATCGCAGTAACGGTGCCTGTAAGCGATTCGCTCCATCCCTCCTTTTCTACGAGATAGGGGCAATAATACGAGATGCTGATGGTGGCGAATGTAATGAAGAAATAGACACTGATAAGTGCCAGGATTCTTCCGATATAAATTCCCCCTTTCGATTTGAGGGTATCAGTTGCCGGCGTTACGGCGGGTTGTTCCGGCATGACGCTGTCGTGCGGGGGACATTTTTTGTCTTCGTCGCATGACTCATCGGGTGTGTCCGTACTGTAGAGGTCGTTCTTCGGGAGGTCTTTCAGCCAAAAACAGAGAGCCAAAGGTATGAGCCCTAAGAGATAGACTGAAAAGGGGAGATGCCAGTCGCCATGGCATAGCCATCCCACGGCAAAGGTGGCGACCATGACTGCGGTGTTTGAGATGCCCGACTGCACCCCCATCTCTTTCAATCGATATGGCCCGCAAAAAGTGTCGGCTATGAGACCTGTGGAAAAAGGTATGAGCAATCCGGCACCGCATCCTATCAGGCAGCTGATTACGATAAGCTGCGGCATGCTTCCTGCAAAAAGATAGGCGATGGCGCTGACGCAAAACAACAGGAGCGCACCCACCACAATCCTTATCTTGTGTTTCGCCAGCGAGAGTTTTCCCGAAAGTATAACGAAGGGTATGATGAGCAGATTCGGAAGCACGGTCAGTAGTTGGTCTTCAATCTGTGTCGTCTCCGGAAAAACTTGATGGAGGGTTCCCAGCATCGGGGTAATCGCCAGTCCCGGAAGATTGACGACAAGCGATATCGACATGATGGCGCAAAAAGTCATCACGGTTATTGGTGTCCTGCCTGTCTTTATCATAATTCAATAATGTTTTAAGTGTGGAACCGGCGTAAGGTGATAGTGAATATATAAGGGAAGAGGGTGTGCCTGATACCGACACACCGCTCTTTCACAAAGCAAACCTTTTATTGTCAGGCTTTGGTTTCATTCTCTGCCGCAAATTCTTCGGCGGCTTTCTGTCTCAGTTCGGCAGCGCCGGGAGAATTGTCCCAGTGGAAGGGCACGAAGCTGGTGCCCATAGAGTTCCAGGAATCTTTCTTGAAAGCGAGGATGATAAAAGGAAGCACCACGAATATTATCGTTCCTAAAATCAGGACGGTGAACCAAACTGCGTTCGACCCCATTGCAATCTGTGCGGGCGGGAAGAAGCTGAAAACAAAGGCTACGAACGACCCGAGGAATCCGATTCCTCCGATCAGCCACATTACGCCGTTGCCCTTTTTACCGAGACGGTAGGGACGCGGGGCGTCTTTCATGTTGTAGCGGAGGCGGATGGCTGACGCGAACATCAAAAGATAGGCTATAAGGTAAAGGACGCATGTGAGCTGCGACAATATCTGATAGAAGCTTTCTACGGAAGGCATGACAACCATAAGAAATGCCAATGCGGTGACTACGGCGCCTTGCACATAAAGGATGTTTTTCTGAACGCCGTTCTTATTGGTCTTCTGGAAGAATTTAGGCAGATAACCTGCCTGTCCTACCGCGAATATACCTTTCGACGGGCCGGCAACCCATGTGAGCACTCCGGCGAGTACTCCGAATGCAAGAGCGATGGCGATTATGGGAGAGAACCATTTGATGTGTAGGGCGCTGAAATAGTTGTCGAAACCGACGAGAAGACTCTGCACGAGGTTGATGTCTTTGGCCGGGATTATCACTCCGAGGGCGTATGTGCCGAGAATGAAGATCGCCACGGTGGCGATGGCTCCGATTATGACGGCTTTAGGATAGTTGACCGTGGGATTTTTAATTTCCCTTACATGCACGCCGCTCATCTCCATGCCTGCGTAGAAAAGGAAAATGGAGACGGCAAGCACTATGTTGTCGAACTTTGAGAAGTCGGGTATGAAACTTCCGTGCCAGTCCATCTGCGATTGTCCTCCGGTGGCGAGATATATCACCCCGCATATCACAAGGATGATTACAGGGATTACAGTCCCCACCAGGCCTCCTATTTTTGACACTTTCCCAACCCATGCCATGCCTTTAAGAGAAATGATGGTCGCAATCCAATAAATGGCCAGCACCACGATTATGGTATATAGCTTGTTGTCGGCGAGATGGGTGTCGTAGATATGGTCCATGCCGATGAAGGCGAGCGACACGGCTCCGAAAGTAAGGACCGTGGGATACCAAATCGTGCTTTCAATCCATTGCAGCCATATCCCGAGGAATCCGGGTTTGTTGCCGAAAGCTTCGCCGATCCAACGGAACATTCCTCCTTGCTGATAAGGGAACATTGCAGCCAATTCGGCAGCTACCAGAGACACCGGCACAAGGAAAACAACTGCGGCGAGAATATAGTAGAATGCGGAGCTCACGCCATATTCCGCCTCTGCGGGCAGTCCCCTCAAGGAGACGACCGCAACGATATTCATCATAATAAGGGTAAAGACCCCCATTTTGGCGGCTTGTTTCACCGTCGTTTTAGTTTGTACGGAAGAATTTGCCATGACAGTAAATATTTGATTGTTGATAAAAGAATTTGGAACTTCGGAAGATCCGTAGTTCCCTTTATCCCGCCACGATGGTCACCTGGTCGCCGGAGAAGATGCCGAGGTCGAGTTTCTGCATGAATTTCTTTATAGCGGTCTGTGCTTTGACCGAGTTGCCTGCATCGTCGAGGGGCGGTGCGAATGCGGCGATACCGAAAAGTCCGGGCATGACCCCCATCACTCCGCCGCCTACGCCTGTCTTTGCGGGAATTCCTGATGTGAAAAGCCAGTCGCCGGTGTGTTGGTAAAAACCTACGGAAGAAATCATAGTGACCGTCTTCGAGGCTATTTCTTTGTCGCATACCTGTTTGCCGGTGACCGGATTGGTGCCGGCATTTGCCAGGGTCGCCCCCATGACGGCGAGTTGAGAGGATGTTATTCCGAGCGAGCACTGGCGGGTGTATAGGTCGAGACTCATATCGACTTCGTCGTAAATCCTGTTGTAGTTTTTCAGGAGCCAGGAAATGGCGCGGTTGTTGAAATTAGTAGCGGTCTCGCTTTCGTATAGTTCATCGATTAGTAGGGGTGCAGACCCGCAAAGGTCTGTTATGTTGCCTGTGATGGCTTTCCATTTCTCGGCTGAATCCCCTTGGGGTGCAATCATAGAGCAGGCGGAGATTGCTCCGGCATTGACGAGCGGTGTCGAAGGATGGTCGTTTTCGAGGAGAATCGCGAAAATGGAATTAAAAGGCAACCCTGTGGCGTCGGCTCCGATTTGCTTCAGTACTCCTTCGGGAGTATGCTGGATCATTGCGAGTACGGCTGTAGGCACTTTTGATACTGACTCGATGCCGAAGCGATAGCCGGTGTCGCCGAAATTGAATGAAGTTCCGTCGGTAAGGGTTACGCTTAATCCAAACAAACCAGGGTCGATATTTGCAAGATAAGGGATATAGTTGGCGTTGGCTCCTCCTTTAACGTCTTTTGATTCGTTGTATGCATCTCGCGCCGCCGCCTCTATCTGGGACAATGATATTTTTCTTTCCATAGTATAAAACAGTTAAGCGGAATTAGACAAACGGCGGTTTTAAGTTTGCCGCCACCCGTCAGGAATTAAAATAATTCAAAAAGGCGGCAGATTGGATATGCTACCGACATTCCATCTGCCGCCATCCGTTAAGGTTTTGATAATTCAATAGCGATGGCTTGGCAAAGACCGGTATGCGGTCTTATTCGAGCCTTATTTTCCGGTATGGTTGAACGACTTGCTTACGAGCGGAATATTCTTTTCCATTGCGATACGCGTGGTGGTAGGATATTCCAGGGCGTTCAGTTCGGCAACCGCCGCCTTGATGTCGTGGAGGAGTTCGTCGCACATGTCGCGGCTGAATCCCTGCTTGCAGAGCACACGCATAACTACCATGTCCTGGATATCGACAGGCATAGCGTAGGCAGGCACCATCCAGCCATGCTGTGCGAGTTTGTCCTGAAGGTCATAGAGGGTCCATTTTGCGTCTTTCTGCACTTCCGGTTTCATGAGCCATGTCACGATCGGGTTGGGCACGTCGTCGGAATACGGCACAAATTCGGGCATTTCGGAAAGCTGGGCATGCAGGTATTTCGCGATTTGCAAGGAGTTGTACTGTATATTCTTGTATCCTTCGAATCCAAGACGGATAAACTGATAATACTGACCGAGAATCTGGGCGGCAGGGCGAGAATAGTTCAGGCCGACTTGTGTGACTTCCGCGCCGAGATAGTCAACGGTAAACGACATGTCGGAGGGAAGATGCTGTTTGTCTTTCCATACAACCCATCCGAGGCCCGGATACACGAGCCCGAATTTATGGCCTGAAGTGCTTATGGAGAGCACCCATTTTAGACGGAAGTCCCATTTCTTTTCGGGGAAGAGGAAGGGAAGGATGAAGCCGCCTGTGGCTGCGTCGATGTGAATGCAGACTTCGTTGCCCGTTTCGGCATTATATTTGTCGAGGGCGGCGTCGAGGGCTTCCACGTCGTCGTTAAGACCTGTCCAGGTTACGCCCTGTATTGCGACGACTGCGAATGTGTTTTCGTCACACATCTTTATGGCGGCATCGATGTCGAGGGTGGTATGTTCTTTCGATAGCGGCACCTGACGCATCTCTATGTTCCAGAGAGTTGCGAATTTTTCCCATACCACCTGATAGCCGGCGGAGATGACGAAATTCGGTTTGTCGTAAGGTTTGCCAGCTTTTTTACGCCGTTCTATCCAACGTTTCCAGGCGGCGATGCCGCCGAGCATACAAGCTTCGGAAGAACCTATGGCCAACGCACCTGTTTTCCATTTTTTCTGTTCCGGTGAGTTCCATAGATTTGCGACTATGTTTATACATTTCTGGCACATTACGGCCACGCGCGGGTATTCAGTCTCATCGATATAGTTGATGTCGATGGCCTCGTTCATAAGTTTGGTGGCATAGTCATCCATGTATGTGGTGACGAACGTGGCGAGATTGAGTCGTGGCTGGGTCTGGGCAAATGTCTCGTCTTTTACCATCTGGTAAGCCACCTGAGGCGTGGTGGGGCCGTCGGGAATTTTCTCTACGGGAGCTGGCTGCAACATGGCGTCCTGTCCGAATGCATCGCTTTTTACATCGCCGGTGCGAAAATTGGGATCAATCATAGTTAATAATAATTAAGGTGTTGTTTGTAATAATCAGGGTCTTAAAGCGGCGTTCCAATAAAAAGACAGACATCATTGCTGAAAGTAAGTCAATAAATAAGAATGCTTCTTATTATCCCGTGTTAAATATTTCTTATATTAGAACATTGGTTCAAGAAAAAAGTTGAGTGTGTTATAAAAAAAACGGCAGACACGTGTTTAGGATGTCTGCCGATTGGAGCGTCTGCCCGATTTCGTTGAAAATCGGATTGTTTCAGTATGATTCTTCGGGAGTAGGAAAGTCGCCGCTTTTTACGTCGGAGATATAGTTTTGCACGGCCTCGGTCATGATCCCTGCAAGGTCGGCATAGCGACGCAGGAAACGAGGGGAGAACCCTTTGTTGATGCCGAGCATGTCGTGCATTACGAGCACCTGGCCGTCAACGCCCCCTCCGGCTCCGATGCCGATGATGGGTATGCTCACTTCTTTAGCCACTTTTTCGGCGAGTGCGGCGGGAATCTTTTCGAGCACGATTCCGAAACAGCCGATTTCTTCAAGCATCTTGGCGTCTTCGATGAGTTTGTTGGCCTCGGCCTCTTCCTTTGCGCGCACGTTATAGGTGCCGAACTTATTGATGCTCTGTGGGGTTAGCCCGAGGTGCCCCATCACCGGAATGCCTGCGCTGAGGATGCGTTCTATCGATTCGCGTATTTCTGATCCTCCTTCCATTTTTACAGCCTCCGCATGGCTTTCCTTCATGATGCGGATGGCTGAGGAAAGGGCCTCGATGGGATTACCCTGATATGTGCCGAAAGGCATGTCGCAGACCACCAGGGCCCTTTTAGTGCCTTTAATCACCGACTTTGCATGATAAATCATCTGGTCGAGGGTGATGGGTAGGGTGGTCATGTTGCCCGCCATAACGTTTGAGGCGGAATCTCCCACAAGGAGCACGTCGATACCTGCCTCGTCGAGTATCTTTGCCGAAGAAAAATCGTAGGCGGTGAGCATGGAAATCTTTTCTCCACGCTGTTTCATCTCGATAAGGCGGCGTGTGGTCACCTTGCGGGTATTGTCTGTAGTGTTTGTTGACATAATTTAAGCGCCGGGGCGCGATTGTATGGTTAAAACGGCGCAAATATAATACTTTTTATTCAACCGCCCGCCATATTCCCGATAATTGTCGCGCAGCTATGCTTCAGGATTTTGAACGGCGGCGTTTTTTTACTAATTTTGCATTTTAATTCAGAACTATATCCGTGTTTTGACCACACGGCATTTATTCCGACACAAGAAACAACTTCAAATCAAGATAAATGGAATATAATCACCGCGACATCGAGCAGCGCTGGCAGCAGTATTGGCGCGAAAACGAGATTTATAAAGCAACCGAACAGCCGGGTAAAAAGAAATTTTATGTGCTCGACATGTTCCCCTATCCTTCGGGTGCGGGGCTGCATGTGGGCCATCCTCTTGGTTACATAGCGAGCGATATTTTCTCCCGCTATAAACGTCAACAAGGTTTCAATGTGCTTCACCCGATGGGTTATGACGCTTACGGCCTTCCCGCCGAACAATATGCCATCCAGACCGGGCAGCATCCGGAAAAGACCACGATGGCCAACATTGCCCGCTACCGCGAACAGCTTGACAAAATCGGTTTTTCGTTCGACTGGAGCCGCGAAATCCGCACATGCGACCCGGAATATTACAAGTGGACGCAGTGGGCTTTCATTCAGATGTTCAACTCCTATTATGATCTGGACGCCGACAAGGCACTCCCCATCTCCGGACTGGTGAAGCATTTTGCAGAGAAAGGCACCGAAGGTGTCCATGCGGCATGCGGCAAGAACCTCTCTTTCACAGCCGACGAATGGAACGCATATAGCGAGAAGGATAAAGCCGACATCTTGATGAACTATCGCATCGCATACCAGGGTGAGACAATGGTGAACTGGTGTGAAGCTCTCGGCACGGTGCTTGCCAACGATGAGGTGAGCGAAGGCGTGAGCGTGCGCGGCGGCCATCCGGTGGAGCAGAAGGTGATGAACCAATGGTGTCTCCGGGTTTCGGCGTATGCTCCGCGTCTGCTTGACGGACTCGACACTCTTGAATGGAGCGATTCTCTGAAAGAGACCCAGCGTAACTGGATTGGGCGCAGCGAAGGCGCAGAGATGCGTTTCCCAGTTGTCGGCAAAGATTTTGACCTCGAAATTTTTACTACCCGTGCCGACACGGCGTTTGGAGTTACCTTCATGGTGCTTGCCCCCGAATCGAAATACGTGGATATGCTTGTCACTCCCGAACAGAAAGCTGCTGTAGATGCTTATCTCACCGAGGTTAGCCACAAAACGGAACGTGAGCGTCAGATTGACAAGCGTGTGTCGGGCGTATTCACCGGAAGTTATGCACGCAACCCTATCAGCGGTAAGGAGATTCCAATCTGGGTGAGCGATTATGTGCTTGCAGGCTACGGCACCGGAGCCATTATGGCCGTGCCTGCCCATGACTCTCGCGACTATGCGTTCGCTCGCCATTTCGACCTTCCTATCGTGCCTCTTATCGAGGGTGCCGACGTGAGTGAGGAGAGTTTCGACGCCAAAGAGGGGAAGATGATCAATTCTTCTAACGGAGAACTCGACCTCAACGGCCTTGAAGTGAAGGATGCAATAGCCAAGACAAAGAAATTTATCGAAGAGAAAGGGATAGGACGTGTGAAGGTGAACTATCGTCTCCGCGACGCCATATTCTCGCGCCAGCGTTACTGGGGCGAGCCTTTCCCCGTATATTATAAAGACGGGATAGCCCACGTGATGGACGAGAGCGTATTGCCGCTCATGCTTCCCGAGGTGGATGCATACCTTCCTACCGCTACCGGCGAACCTCCGTTGGGACGCGCCAAAAACTGGAAAACGCCCGAGGGTTATCCCATAGAACTTTGCACGATGCCCGGTTTCGCCGGTTCGAGCGCATACTATCTGCGTTACATGGATCCCCGCAACGACAAGGCACTCGTGAGCCGCGAGGCCGACGAATACTGGCGCAACGTTGACCTCTATGTGGGAGGTGCGGAACATGCCACGGGCCACCTTATCTATTCGAGGTTCTGGAACAAGTTCCTGTTCGACCTCGGTCTCGTGGTGGAGCCGGAGCCTTTCCGCAAGCTCGTCAACCAAGGTATGATACAAGGGCGTAGCAGCTTCGTATATCGTATCAAAGACACGAACACGTTTGTAAGCAAGGGTCTGAAAGGTGACTATGAAGTCACTCCGATACGTGTGGATATCAGCATGGTAAGCAACGATGTGCTCGACATCGACCGATTCAAGGGATGGCGTCCTGAATTCGCCGATGCCGAATTTATTCTTGAAGACGGCAAATATGTTTGCGGATATGCAGTGGAGAAGATGTCGAAATCGATGTTCAATGTCGTGAACCCCGATGACATCGTGGAGCGTTACGGCGCCGACACCCTTCGCCTTTACGAAATGTTCCTCGGTCCTATCGAGCAGTCGAAGCCGTGGGACACCAACGGCATCGACGGTGCGAACCGCTTCCTCAAGAAACTTTGGGGACAGTTTGATAAGCTCGACATGGAAAGCAAGGAGCCGATGACCAAAGAGGAGCTCAAGACCATGCACAAGCTAATCAAGAAGGTGACGGGCGACATAGAGAATTTCTCTTTCAACACGTCTGTTTCCGCATTTATGGTGGCGTTAAACGAACTTACCGCCCAGAAATCGAAGAATCCTCAGGCCATGGAGCTGTTTACGCGTCTCATCGCGCCCTTCACGCCCCACATCGCCGAAGAATTCTGGCACCGTCTCGGCAAGGAGGGTTCGGTGGTAGATGCCGAATGGCCCGTATGGAACGAGGAATATCTTAAGGAAGATATGGTGAAATATCCGGTAAGCTTCAACGGCAAGACGCGCTTCATGCTCGACGTGCCTGCCGATGCCGACAAGGCAGCCGTAGAAGCAGCCGCCCTCGCCGCTCCCGATGCCGCCCGTTGGCTCGACGGCAAGGCCCCGAAAAGGGTAATCGTCGTCCCCGGCAAAATCGTCAACGTCGTAATCTGACAAAATACATCATTTACGCTGTAAATAACGGACTCCGCCGTATAGAATACTCTTATTAAGAATATACTATGCGGCGGTACCTATTATTATTATTTATTATAGGAGTAATCGTGTAACTGATTTTTAGTAGGGGGCGGCTATTATAGAAATCTTTTATAAGGTGAAAAAGAATGATTAGAATATTTTTTGTAAATATTTTAATTAATTAAGTTTATAAATCATAATTTTTATTATCTTTGCGCTTGATTCCCGTCTGAGAAAGGTAGAGACCTTTGGAATCATCACATTTTGATAAAAGGTGTTATTGAAATTTTATCTTCTAAAGTCAAACTTCGCAAATTTGGTATTCCACGAGGATAAGGTTGACAATAGCACCTGCATCGGTTACTTATATCCTGTTTGTAATACAGTTTATATTGCATAATCGGTGTGGGGCTATTGTTTTATCCGTGGAATGGGCAATGCGAAGGCCTGACTTTTGGATGAAACAAAATTTAATCCTCACACCTTTTTAACTTTATAAATCAACTGTTTCGTAGAGGATTAAGGAACATTTACACTTCAAGAATGGGCTTTGATGGAGGATGGGAAATTTTGTCAGATTTGAATGTAAAAGCTTTTTGTCGGGATTTGTTATTTTGATTCAGTAGCATAGTGATAACCTGATTCACTTTTTCTTGCCGAATGAAATAAGATTTTCTACCCCAGGGCAATTTATATTCTTTATTGAAAAATTATCGTTTCTTTATCTCTTTTGAAACGATAAGCCATAAGATGAATACTTAACCAAATTTTAACATTATGATAAAAAAATTACTATTCGGAGCGTCGTTCGTTATCGCGGGAGGAGCATTGCTTGTCACCGCAAATGGGACGTCTGGTGTTGAACCATTGGCGGAAGTGCAGGGCTTTTGTATGGGTTCAGAAACAAGAGCGATTGATGTAAAGGACGGCATAGATGTTGTCGATGTGGTGAAATATGACCAATCAGATCTTGAAATTCCCGGTTTCTATGGTGTGGAATATGTCGCCAATATGGATGAAAACACAAATCTCGGCTTTAATGTAGGCAGTTATTGGGAAGGTGATTCTGTAAGAGAAATTGCAAGACTGATTTCCATTTCTACTGCCGCTTCTGACATTGTAATCCCTTCTAAGATTTCAACCGGGGAGAAAATCCTTCCGGTAGTTGAGATGAACCTACACTACTATTCTACAGAATCGGTGTTATCCTCTTCGGTGAAAAGTCTTACAGTTCCAGACGGTATGAGAGAGTTGTATCTTTATTCGGATTATGCCGGAGGATTGACAGATGTCTATTTTCTCGGAGGACCGGCAGAAATGGGATATATGCCTGACTCCTGCAACTATTGGGTTTGCAATCAGGAAGAATATCAGAATTTTAAGGATAAATGGAAGAATAATGGATTGAAGATATATCCATACGGATGGAATATTGATTGGATTACGGTTAATGTTGCAAAAACAGGAGAGTTTGCTGAAACTTATTTGACTGCTAACGGCAATGATTGGACGAAAGGAATATATGTAAAAGTTACCGGAACTCTTTCGGAACTCGACATGGAGAAAATGAAATTGATGACAAGTTTGGAAAAACTGGATCTTTCAGAGTCTTCTGTGAAGGAGGTCCCTGAGAGTTTTCTTAGAGACTTTCGATGGCTTGATTCGGTTTCGCTTCCATCATCCTGTAAATTGATAGGTGAAAATGCTTTTTACGGATGTAGCAGGCTTGTCTCTTTCGTCCCGGGAGGAGTAGAATATGTTGATTATAATGCATTTCGCGACTGCCAGTTATTGAAAACGATGGATATGTCTGGTTTTAAAACAGTAAGGCAGGAGGCGTTTGAAAACTGCGAATCACTTTCAGATATTGATTTTTCCAATATTGAGGAAATAGGTAGTGGTGCATTCCAAAGATGTGGAAATCTTAAAGATGTGAATGGCCTAAAATTAAAAAAAATAAAGAGTAATGCCTTCTATGATTGCAAGCGTATTGAAAAGGTGAAACTCACGTCAATTTTGACGGAACTTGAAAGTTATGCGTTTTACGGTTGCGAGTCATTGAAAGAGATTGTGATTCCTTCTTCGATTAACTCTGTTGAAGGTGGTGCATTTGCTGGATGTTCGTCGTTAACAAAAGTTGAAATTTCTGAAGGTGTGAGAACACTTGGATGGAATTCCTTCGAAAATTGTAAATCATTGACAACTCTTATACTTCCTTCTACATTACATGATATCGGTTCCGGAGCATTTAATAGCACAGCTTTGAAAGAAGTTGTATGTAAGGCAGCCATTCCACCGGTAGTAGATTATTCATTCCTCGAAAATACAGATTTATCTTCGTGTGTGTTATATGTGCCGGTATTTTCGAAAGATTATTACCGCAATACACGCCATTGGAGCGATTTCTTCTTGATGCAGCCTTTACAGGGGCCTGTCGATAAGATTATAATAGATCGTCCTATGACCATGAGTCTTGACGAGGAATCAAGTCAGCTGGTATCAAACAATCCGGATATTATCCTTTGTTGTGATGGTAATTACGAACGTGGAGTGCTTGACGTAGAAGGAACTGGAACGCTCTCTGCCGGTGATTTCAGGATTGAAGCCATATTGGGAGGATATTATAGTTCCGACAATGAAAAAATACCTACCCTCATAAATAATTTGTCTTTAATGAGGGCGAATTCGGTTTCTGTGGGAATGGAGTTTTCCAATAAAAACGAATGGTATTTCATAACATTGCCATACGATGTCAATATCGCCGACATTATTCCCGGTGACGGCACTTATTGGAGCATAAACCGCTATGACGGCAACGCACGTGCAAACTCCGAACCTGCGTGGAAGAAATTGACGAATACGGATGTCTTGAAAGCCGGAGTCGGTTATATCGTTTCAACCACGGTTGAAGAATATGACTCTCTTGGCAATTATAATTACAATAAGCCTAACCTTACATTCCCATCCGGCAATAGCGTTTCGAAGAACAGAATATTCGTGAATAATGACACTGAAGTCGCGCTTGAACAATTTGAATCCGAGTTTGCTCATAACAGGTCATGGAATCTAATAGGCAATCCTTATCCGGCATACTTCGATCTGCATTATATCGGGAACGATTTCTCGGCACCTTTGACAGTATGGGACGGCTATAAGTATTCGGCGGTCTCCCCGATTGATGATGATTATGTGCTTGCCCCATACGAATCGTTCTTTGTTCAGTGTCCGGTCGATGTTAAGAATATGTTATTCCTGGCAGATGGCCGTCAGCATTCCGATGAAAGCCGTGTTAATAATGGTGCGGGAACACGCGCCGGGTTTGATATGATGGAACGCAACGTTTTCAATTTCAATATTGTTTGCGGTGATATAACCGACCGCACACGTATTGTGCTAAACCCTGAATCAAAATCTATATACGAAATCGGAAAGGATGCAGCGAAATTTTTCTCTGAATCAAAACTGCAAATATATGTGAAAGGAAATGATTCGGAATATGCTATCGATGAACGTCCACTTGGGGACGGAAGTGCGGTAATAGGCATAAAGGGTGCTGAAAATGGCATAGCCTCTATTTCATTAAGTGGGAAATATGGAGAAGAGTGGAGTGTAATGCTTACGGATAATAGAGAAGGGAAAACGGTGGATTTAACCGAAAACGATTATTCGTTTACGATTAAGGCCGGTAATGATTCTTCAAGATTCAGCATTATTTTCAAACCAAAGTCTTCCGGAATTGAAGATACCTTTATCGGAATCGAAGAAAATGAATGTATCACGGTAACCTCGATTGATGGCACTGTTGTATATCAGGGTGTTGCAAGCTGTGTCGCAGTCCCGGCTGATGGTATATATATAGTAAAATCATCTGTCGGAAATCGGAAAGTGATACTTAAACGATAAATAAAGAGTCATGAAACGTAATCGAAATATAATAAACAAAATGTCGCTGTCGCGTCTGATTGTTGCATTTCTATGTGTGGCAGGGACTATAGGATGTGGCGTTGCTGCATTTGCGGTAAACTCCCGTAATCGTGAAATTGGGGAAGATTATGACCCCACACCTCCCCCGGAGCCGGTGGTTCCCGTGGCGAAACACATGGTGTCGGTAATATCTGACCCTAAAGGTGTATGTACTTTTTCCCAATCCGGAAAATTTTCAGTCGAAGAGGGTGAAGAGTTTACAGTATATGCATATCCTGCAACTGGATTCAAGATAAAAGAATGGATTGTAAATGGGGTGCAGCAAACAGAAATGTCTTCCGGCTTGGATTTGACAATGGGAACTGAAGATTTGAATATTGTTGTCAAATTGGATTATTCTCCCGGGTTGCCTCCGAATCCATCATCGAATTATTTTAATCCTGAATCTGGAGAACTTATAATCGACGATTTCTCTACCGGGGACTTTTATTCTGCGGTGGGAAATATGGTGGATGATTACGGGAAAGTGGAAATCCTCACGGTGAAAGGTGTAATGGATTCGTACGATCTCGGCTATATGGGCAATTTCTCAAAGGCTTCTACCATTGATTTGTCGAGAGTCTCGGGCCTTTCTGAAATCGGACGGTATTCCTTTTCGGGTTCCGGAGCGTCAACTGTATTGTTGCCTGCGGACGTAGAGTCTATAAGGGACTATGCATTCAATAGTTGTAACAATCTTTCATCACTTATAATATATTCTTCCGAACCTCCTGTTTGTGACGAATATGCCTTTTATGGCATTTCAGAAGAATCAGGACTCGTTGTCTTTGTTCCGCCATACGCAATATCAATGTACCAGGAATCCGAGTCTTGGAATAGATTCACAGTACTTCCGATAAAGGAGGATTTACAGAATCTAACGGTAAGATTACCTGAAAACGAAGATGCTTCGGTCTATTCCAAGATGTGGCTTGAACTAACGAATACTAAAAGCGGACAAAAGATGCATTATGTAATGACTGACCGTCTTGCATATACGTTTTCGAATCTGATAAAAAACACTGCATGGAACATCGTGCTCCGAAATGAACGTGGAGATGTATTCGGTAGGATTGACAATGTCGATGTCAAAGACGAGAATGTGGAAGTGGCATTTGAAACTTTGTCTAAGCCGTGTAGCGTTTTGCTTTCTGTGATGACTCCGTATGGTGAAGATGTAACAGGGAAAACTATAATTGAATGGAAAGATGCTTCCAGCAACTATCTTGGACAATCTGCTTCTATTTCGGGTTTGCCAAATGGAATGGAGGTGATGTATGATATCTCACTTCCTCAGGAACTGGCCATGAATTATCGCATACCGGAAACTTCTACATACACATTAAAGGAGTCTGGTAATAAAATCGTTTGCCAACTCGAATCTTTCCCGGTTGTGAAGGTGACGGGTAAAGTAAAGGATGAGGTCACCGGATTGCCGTTGGACGGTGCTTTAGTGACGGCTTCGCAGACTTATTGTGGTAAATACGGTAATACTGTAAGTAGCAAAACCGACAAAAATGGAAGTTACGAACTTGAAATCAAGAATGTGCCGACATCTCTTACATTTTCTGTATCAGATTATATCAGCAGTACGATTGATTGTGAAATGCCTGATTTGAGTCAGGTTTCACTGGCAATGTCTGATATATCACTTAAACCATTAAGTGGTGCGGTGATATCTTTGGGTTTCACTTTCCGAAAGAGTGTTGCCGAAGGTGAAGAAGATTCCGATTTGCAGGATTGGTATAGTGATTATGCAAATATATCGTATGCCATTTATAATAAAACGGCGGGACATGCTATAAATCAATTCAATGCACAATACCCTTCGATAGTGCTTCTCGAGGAAGTGAACGAGGGTGATTTGCTTGAACTTACAGCCACAAGTCTTAATTCGTCGTTTGTTCCTGTAAAAACAGAAGTTGTGGTTGATAACGTTCAGCATGCTACGGCAACGTTTGACATCGTTGAACCTGGAAAAATCCGTGCATCATTCTTAAAAAATGGAAACTCAACGGTGTCTGGAACTTTATACGATGAAAAGGGGAAGCTCGTGAAAACGTATGTTTACACGAATTCCATGTTGACTGTCGGGAATCTTCCTGATGGAAAATACACGCTTATCACAATGGGGGAGAGCAAACTTTTCAATGATATTTATGACCTTGCGAATCTATCGACATCCGGACTTGTAAAGGATATCGATTATGTGAGTGATTCTGTTGAAGTGAAGTCAGGTGTCATTTCAGAAGTTGTTGTGGAAGAAGTGCCTTTACTTGATGAAAGTAAGCTTTATTATACAGGGTCTGCTACATCTTTTACGGTCAACAAGCCGAGTATTGTAGCGGGTAACTATCTAACCCTTACTGGTAAGGTTGATTTCAAAGGGATGTATTCTTCTGATGTGGATAACGTTAGCTTAATAGTTGACCTTCCTGAAAATTGCACTTTTGTTGAGAATTCGGTGATGGTGGGAAATGCAACCGGAGGGTATTTGTTTGACGGCAATCGTCTTACAATACCGATGGAAAATTATTCCGATAGGGTTCGTTTCTGTGTTATGCCGACAAGAGGCGGAGACTATTCACCAAGTGCATTGGTAAAGTTTGATTTAAAAGGGGAAACGCTGGTTCAACCCATAGGCGCAGCCAAATATACGGCAAAAGATCTCTCTATTGCTGTTCCGTCGGTTGTGGCGAAGAATACGATTCCGGTAAGCGGAACCGCCATCGGGAAATCAACCGTCGAGATTTACGACGGTGACATGCTCATCGGGCAGACGCAGTCACTCGCCAACGGCATTTGGTCCACCACTTGCGAACTTGTGGATCCATATAATCTCTCGACCCATCAGATTTATGCCAAGGTAACTTCTAAGGACGGGGTTGAATTGCGTTCGGAGACTGCGGAATGTACCTACGACATGAATGCTATTCGTGTATCGAAGGTTACCATGTATCATTGGAATCCGGAGATGCACAAGACTTTCGAATCTGTCTTTGATTTCATGAATCCGAAAAGTTCAGCCACGAAGTGGACGGTCTATTATCCGGATAAGAAGTTCACATATACCATCGATTTCACAGACAACAGCCCGGAGAAGGTTTCAGATGTGGTGCTCTATGTACATACTGCCGACGGAAGAAAAGTCCCCTTGGAAGCTGAATATGACGAAGTAAAAGACACCTGGTGTGCTTCCATCGATATGGGGCATTCTTCAGATGGCTATTATCCTGTCAATTGTTCTGTTGATTTCACGGCAATTACGGAAGTTCAGATGGACGGAAATTTGTTTGATGATACGTTCAGATATGGGGAGAATAGTTCCCAGGAACTTTCAAATAGTGTTGAAGTCCTCCAAAAGATTAAAGAGTCAATAGCTGAATTGCTGTATGATGATAATACTGATTCAGGAGAACTCTCAGCACTTCTTGGAAAATCGATGATTGCTGCCGGTCTTACCCCGATTATTGGTTCTTCTATTGAACTTGAAGGAAAGTCGGAAGATGAAGCTATATCAATCGTAGAACAGTCTCTTGATGAGATGTCTGGTATTGTGAACGAAGATATGGCATCGTATGTAAGTAATGGATTTTCTCAATTGTTTAAAGATGCGGCGGCAAGTTTGGAGGGAGTGTCAGTGACATCAACACAAGGATATGACAGGGACTCATTGTTAGAGAATGGCGCAGTTGAGATAAAGCGTACTGATGGAGAGTCTGTATATATTTTGATGTCAGATGATTCTTACAAAATGATTGATTTTGTAAATAATCAGGTTGTGTCGATTGATATTAGTTCTGTCAATACAATGAATTTACCATCTACAAGAAACGGGTCAGATGATTTTATGCTCAAGATGCAATCTTATTTAGAAAGCACTCAGGAATATTGGGATAAATTGCGCGATATTTTCACTAGGGTAGCCAGTCTCGTAGATGATGTAATAGATACTATTGACAAGAAGAACTGTCAGCTTGCGGACAAACTTAATGATTTGGATAATACTATAGAATGGATAAAAAAACAACCATATTCTGGTAAACCTAAATGGCAATCATTACTTCAGAAATATGAAAAGCAGCGAAATAAAATCTTGGACGAGGCAATCAGCAATAATAAGATTATGGGTTGGCTCGAAAAGAATTTTTCACCTAATGGATTGCGTATCGGTAAATTAGGAGGGGGAATATTTGCTGTGGTTGATGCTGGTTTGGTGATTCATGATGCTATTGATGATATCAGCAGAGTAATCAAGTTATATACTTCCATACCTGATCCGTGTCGTGATGATCAGTCGAAAGCAGACAACTTAAAAGGAAAAATAAGAAATACGGGAATTGGAGCTGGTACTTTTTATTCCCTCCAACTTGCATCGGATATAGCACAACTTGTTGGATTGTTTGTTTCAATTCCTGCGATTGTCCCTTCTGGAGGAACATCGTTGGCTCTGGTGGGAGCAAGTGTAAGTCTGGCTGTGGCTAACTTCGTGGCTTGTATTGCTTATGAAAAGATTTTTACAATGAGAATGAACGCTCATTATAAGGAAGCGTTGACGCTTAAATGCCTTAAAAATTGTGGAGAGCCAGATATGCCTAAATGCCCGGAACCTCCTTTTAATGATGATGGCGGGAATGGCGGTGGAAATAATGGCAATCGTAATGGTTCTGGAAATGGAGGAGGTGCCAATGGTTCCGGGACTCCGAACGACGACGTTTCGATTGATCCTTCTGGATTCGTGTATGAGGGTGTGATGTCGAATCGCGTCGAGGGCGTGACGGCTACTATCTATTATAAGGAGATGGTGGAGGATATGTATGGCGACCTTCATGAGAACGTGGTGAAATGGGATGCCGCCGAATACGCGCAGGAGAATCCTCTGTTTACCGATGAGAACGGCGATTACCGTTGGGACGTTCCGCAGGGCCTGTGGCAGGTGAAGTTCGAGAAGGAAGGTTATGAGACGACCTATTCCGATTGGCTTCCCGTGCCTCCGCCTCAGTTGGATGTCAACATCGCAATGAAGCAGAACGTGCAGCCTAACGTCAAATCTGCACGTGCGTTTGAAGATGCAGTGGAGGTGGAGTTTGACAAATACATGCAACCTTCCTTACTGAACTCCGACAACGTTGTGGTGCTTGTGGGCGAAACCCCAGTTGAAGGCACAGTGACGCTTCTCGATGAAGAGGAATCATACGAAGGAAGCGGCGAGACGTTTGCCTCCAAGGCAAGGTTTGTGGCCGCTGCCCCGTTCGATGCCTCCGACGTGACGCTGCTTGTGAAGAACCGCGTGAAGAGTTATGCCGACGTCCGCATGCAGGATGATTTCATGCAGTCGTTTAAAGTGGAACTTGAAGTCCGCAAGATAGAGTGTGACTCTGTGGTAGATGTGGCATACGGTGGTTCACGAATGGTCAAAGTGATGGTTCTTCCTGCCGCTGCCTCCGCCGGAAAAACGTTGAACGTCAGGACTACTTCCTCGATGGTGGCAAGCACTGATGTGGAGAGTGTGGTCATTGCCGAAGACGGCAGCGCGGAAATTCCGGTCAACGGAGAGCTCCCCGGCACAAGTGCCCTGATTCTTTCTGTCGATGGTTATGACATCGCATCTACTACCGTTATAAACGTGAAGAAAGGGTATATGAAGACCGAAGCCCCGAAAGCCAATATCGCTTCCGGCTCCACGGTGGAGAAAGGCACGGAAATAACGTTGTCTTGCGGCACCGAAGGGGCGACGATAGTCTATACTCTCGACGGTTCATGTCCTTGCGACGATACGGAGGCGCGCACCGTGTATGACGGCACACCTATCGTGGTGAACGGAAATGTAACGATCAAGGCGATTGCATACGCTCCCGACATGTATGAAAGCGATATAGTCGAGTTTACGTATTATGTCGATGATAGCGGCGTAGGTGAGATTATCTCGGACGGCGACGTACGTATGTATCCGCTTCCGATGCGAGAGACTCTCAATATCTCGGTCGGAACCGGAATCATAAAGAAAGTTGCGTTTACGAATATCGCAGGTGCAACTACGGTTGTCCCGGTTGAGCCGGCTTCCACCGTTTCTGTCGATGTCTCTACGTTCCCGGCAGGAATATATATAGTTGCCGTGGAAACTGAAGGTGGAAAGATTGTCAGAAAAGTGATGAAAGAGAAGTAGCGAAAGCTAATTTCATTATTTAATTTCATGGTCGTAGAGACCTGAATATTCCGATAGCCCCGTTCTCCTTATGGAAGCGGGGCTATCCGTTACAATAAAACGCGCCGGAGGTGCGTTTTTTTTATGATGAAAAAGACACTTCCCCAAATCGTTTTCGCCACCAACAATATGCATAAGTTGGAAGAGGCGCGCGCCCTTGCCGAGGGTGCGTTCGAGATTTTGTCGCTTTCCGACATCGGTTGCCATGACGATATTCCCGAAACCGCCGACACACTTGAAGGGAACGCCCTGATCAAGGCACGTTGGATAAAGGAGCGTTACGGCTATGACTGTTTTGCAGACGATACCGGTCTTATGGTTGATGCCCTTGACGGTGCCCCGGGCGTATATAGTGCGCGTTATGCCGGTCCGGGGTGCAATGCCGTCGCCAATATGCATCTCCTTCTGAAGAACCTGGAAGGTGTGAAGGATAGGGGGGCAAAATTCGTGACTGTAATCGCATTGATAAAAGACGGTGAAGAACGTCTTTTTATCGGGGAGGTGGAAGGAACCATCGCCAAGGAACCTCACGGCACGGCCGGTTTCGGCTACGACCCTGTGTTTGTGGCGCAGGAATCGGGTCTTCCGTTTGCCGAGATGTCGGCCGAAGGGAAGAACGCCATTTCCCATCGCGGGCGCGCCATGCGAAAACTTATCTCGTTTCTGACAACGGGAGAATAATTCCAACATCATTTTTACGCTTCAAGACAATGAAACGATTGCTCTCTCTGCTAATGGTCATAACGGCGTACGCTGCGTCGGCCAACCCGTCATGGAAGATGCACACCACTTTCGACGAGGAAGTGACGCGCATTGTGGATACCGGTAAATTTACATATTTCACGAGCCGTTGCCAACCTTATACACCGGGGTCTGAATATAACTCTACGGAATATCTGTCGCTCTTCCGGTATGATAAAGAAAACGACGAACTTCTCAATCTTTCGACAGACAATCTGCTTGCCACGAACAATGTGTCGAAAATTGAGTATTCCCCGGAAAAAGGGATGCTCGTAGTGGTGCATATAAACCAAGATGTTGACCTTCTCTACGATGATGGCAAGATTGAAAATATCTCAGCTTACCGCTTTGCAAACACCGGACACGACAAAACGGTGAATTCGATTTATATAGACGACGCTAACAACTTGATATACCTTTCTACCGCGTTTGGGTATGTGGCGCTTAACGAAGCAAAGAAGGAGGTTTCGGAAAGCCGTATTTACGGATTGCCCGTGACTTCTGTGGCAAGATTGGGCGCAAAGTTCCTGATGATTCAGGGGAACCGTCTGCTCTCCGCCGACCTTTCTTCGCCCAGGTTTAGCGTTTCCGATTATGAAACCGTAGCGGAGTTGGATTCTCCAACGGCTTTGATACCGCTTGGCGAAAACGTATGTCTCCTGATTGCAGAAGGAGGGTCACCTTCCTCTCTTTATAAGGTGTCGATAGAAAATGGCAGCTGTAAGATAAACCACGTATTCAATGGGAGATTTTACAATCCGGAGCATAATTCATTAGGTGTAACATTGCCATCCGGCGATCGATTGTTCCAGTTTAATCCCGACGGTAGCTATAAGTTTATAGAGCGTCCGCAAGAGGATATTAATACAAGCGTGGGGTCGTATGACCTTACCGAGATATGGCACGGCGCAAAACGGAAAGGAATTTGGAGCAAAAAGCCTTCGGATGACGGACCTAACGGATGGACTCTTACGCGTGACTGCATATTGCCCGACTCTCCGGCTCCATTTATGGTTTCCGACATGGTGTGGCACCCCGAAAGGGGACTGTTGGTGGTCAATCATGGTTACGACCCTAATTTCCCAATAGCAATGACAGGAGGCCCTATATTGGTGAGTTCCTACAAGGACGGATTCTGGAATAATCTTTCGCCGGTATATACCAATCCCGGCGCCACCGAACCGATTGCCAATCCCAATGGATTGGCGGTTGACCCCGATAACCAAGACCTTTTATATTTCGGTTCGCTTATGAGGGGGATGGAACGCATAAATATGTCGGACGGAACCGATGTGATACATCTTTCAAGACGTGATGACCCGTACAAGAATCTTCCCGGCTTTGTGGAAATTGTTGAAGGCATGTCCGGAGGTCCTTCTCCTTTGCCGGATGTCCCCAAGACTTGGAAGGAATCGTGTCCGTTTGCTGCTCCCCGATTCGACTATTACGGCAATCTTTGGACAGCTTATGCAGATTATGAAAACCAGATTCCGTTCCGGCTTCATCTTTTCTGTTGGGAAGCCGCCGACCGTAAAGCTACGACCGGAGCTGAGAACATAAGACTTCCTAAAAAAGTTGAGGTAGAGGGATATATGCCCGGCAACCGGGAAATCGTAGTCCCTTTGCTGACTTCAAGACACCGCAATCTCTTGGCATATACCCAACGCTCGTGGAGAGGGCAGATAGTGATTATTGACACTAACGGCACTCCTGTAGATACCTCTGACGACAAGACATATTCCCTTGACAGTTTCATCGACCAGGATGGCTCGTCGTTCGATGTCAACAACATCAGGTTCCTTTGGGAGGACCCCGCGACCGGTTATATTTGGGTAGGCCATGAAGCGGGAGTGTTCCATTTCAATCCTGACAATGTGATTTCCGGGAATGCGAGGGTTACGAGGATAAAGGTGGCGCGCAACGACGGAACAAACCTCGCTGACTATCTTCTGGACGGTGTCCCCGTGAACCGTATAGTCACCGACGGGGATGGCGGGAAGTGGTTTGCCACTTCAGGTGCGGGCGTGATATGCACGTCTTCCGACGGACGCACCGTAGAAGATGCATTCACCACATCCAACAGTCCGTTGCCAGACGACCTGGTATATGGGCTTGGCTACATACCGGTTTCAAACTCAATGATGATGGGCACGGCTTCCGGGCTTGCCGAATATTTCATAGGAGGAGACAGCTCCGGGAACGAGTCGGAGTCGGTGAAGGTCTATCCTAATCCGGTGCGTCCGGAATATTCCGGATATGTCAACATCGAAGGTCTGGCGGAGAATTCACTTGTGAAGATTGTGGATGCTTCGGGCAATCTGGTGAAAGAACTCGGTGTCGTGGCAGATGGGAAAGGACAATGGGATGTTACCAATCTTGCTTTCAAGAGAGTGAGCAGCGGTGTCTATTTCGTGTTGAGTTCGTCTGCCGACACCAACGGCACATTTGCCAATGTTGGTAAAGTGCTTGTAATCAATTAATAAAATGGGAAAGAATAAGCTTAAGAAATTTGCCGATATGGCTACGTTTAGATGCGCGCTCCAGTATCCGAGGGAAGTGCTTCTTTCCGAGGGTTTTCCATATCAGGGAAAATGGAACGGCGGTTTCTTCGAAAAGGAAGGTCCTGTGACGCTTGAACTCGGTTGCGGCAAAGGGGAATACACGGTGGCGCTTGCAAAAGCCAATCCCGCCAGGAATTATATCGGAGTGGATATAAAAGGGGCAAGGATGTGGAGCGGTGCCAAAGAGGTGGAGGAATCCGGCATGACGAATGCCGCTTTCCTTAGGGCCGAGATAGAGAATATCGACAAATTTTTCGCGCCGGGAGAAGTTGACGAAATTTGGATTACCTTTCCTGACCCTCAGATGCAAAAGACCCGTAAACGTCTTACATCCACGCGCTTCCTGCAAATGTATGGAAAATTCCTGAAGCCGGGCGGAGTAATCAATCTTAAAACGGATTCGCCGTTCCTTTTTGAATATACCAAGCGGGTGGCCGAACTTAACGGTTTCGAGATTGTTGCAATTACAGACGACTTATATGGAAGCGGTATGGCCGACCCCGTCAGTTCAATCAAGACATACTATGAGAGCCAGTGGCTTTCGCGTGGTAAGAAGATAAAGCTTATAACGATGCGTCCGTCGGGTTACGATAATCTTCAGGAACCAATGACCGACGACATAGAGAGAGACGATTACCGTGCGTATCCCCGCCACACTGTAGTCGTTAGTCATTAGTCTGTTAGTCATTAGTTCGTTAGTCATTAGTGGTCAGACCAGTCTGACTCGTCTGACAGGTCCGACAAGTCAGACAAAACAGTCACCCCAAAACCAACAACCGAAAACCAACTAATTAATATATGACCCTTTATCCAAATCTCATTCTTGAAGCTCTTAAGAATGTGAAATATCCCGGCAACGGTAAAAACCTTGCCGAGAATGATATGATTGAAGACGACATTCGCATTGACGGCAATAAAGTGTCGTTTTCATTGATTTTCGATAAGCCTACCGACCCGTTTATCCGCAGCGTGGTGCGCGCCGCAGAAACGGCTATCAATACTTATATTTCACCCGACGTAGAAGTCAAGGGGAATATTGCCGTAAAATACCGCAAGCCGGTGGCCGAGCGACCTGCCAACCCGTTGCCGGGCGTTAAAAATATTATCGGTATATCTTCCGGAAAGGGTGGCGTGGGTAAGAGCACCGTCGCTGCCAACGTGGCTATATCGCTTGCCGCGAAAGGGTATAAGGTCGGTCTTCTCGACGCCGATATTTTCGGCCCGTCAATGCCCAAAATGTTTGGTGTTGAAGACGAACCGCTCTACATGGTTAATAAAGAGGGCCGAGACTGGATTGAGCCTGTGGAAAAATATGGCGTCAAGATGCTTTCAATAGGTTTCGTGGTGGATAAAGACAGCGCAGTGCTCTGGCGTGGCGGAATGGCGAGCAACGCCTTGAAGCAGCTTATTTCTGATGCATGGTGGGGCGAACTCGATTATTTCCTTATCGACATGCCTCCCGGAACGAGCGACATCCACTTGACTTTAGTGCAGACGTTGCCGATAACAGGGGTTGTCGTTATTTCTACTCCGCAGGAAGTGGCGCTTGCCGATGCCAGGAAAGGCATTGCGATGTTCCAGAGCGATAAGGTCAACGTGCCGATTCTCGGACTCGTGGAAAACATGGCGTGGTTCACGCCTGCCCCGCATCCGGAAGAACGTTATTATATATTCGGAAATGGAGGCGGAGTAAGACTTGCCGAAAAACTTGGCGTGAAGCTTCTCGCACAGATTCCCCTTGTGGCGGATATTTGTTCCGACGCCGACCTTGGGGCTCCCTCTTCGGTGGCTCTTGCCGATTCAGGCAAAGAAGCGTCTAATCCGGAGGCGCAGGCGTTCGGACAGCTTGCCGAAGCGATTGTGAAAGCCTGCGACGAACGCAATTCTACGCTGCCCCCCACTTCGAAAGTGGAAGTGAACTGAAATCAGATATAAACTGAAATCAGATATAATTGGTCCCGATGATCGTGCAAAATCATCGGGACTTTTTTATGAAAATTATGCGAAAGTATAGTTTTTGCGGAGGTGATGGCGGCGGCGCATCTTGAATATGAAATTGCCGATGGGATGCCAGAGCAAAAACCACGGGAGCGCCCACCAAAGGCAGACCGATTCCAAACGCCGCGCCGTGCGCCTATATATTGTGATTTCTGCAATCCATGCTATGCCGAGGATGGCGAGGGTTATACAGGCGGGCAGAAGTGACGGCAGTCCTAAAAATCCGGCGGCTATTGCGGCGGCAAGCATGGTCCACTGCATCAATGACCCCAATCCGGCTCTCAGAAAAGGGATACGGGGGAGAAACCGGGCCGTGAACTGGTATCTCTCCTTTATTTCGGCATGAATCCGGTTGCCCGATATCCCCCATTCTGAAGTGAGTATGGAATCCGGAGATATGGCGAGACGGGTATTTTCGGGGTTCATTATGTCTTTGAGGAAAAGGTCGTCGTCTCCGTTCATGAGATGCATGGTCTTGGCGTAGCCCTTCTGACGGAAAAAGATATCCTTTCGATATGCAAGGTTCATTCCGTCGCCACGGTAGGGATGGCCGTTTGCCGCCGCACCTATCCATTGGCAGGCGGTGAGTGTCGAATCCATTTCCCGGTACCATTTCCCGGTGCCGTGCAGGTCGCCGACATCTATGTGCGAATATCCGAGCACCACATCCGTCAGGGAGTCTTCAATGAAAGGTGAGATAAGTTCGGAAATCCATTTTGCTGACGGGATTTTGCAATTAGAGGCGGTGGTTATCACGATGTCGCCTTTTGCCGCTTTCATCCCTACGGTCTGGGCCAGTTTCCTGCGGCTAAGGCTATGCGCTTCAGGAGGTATGAAGGTTATGTATAGCTTTTCGGGATATTTTTTCAAAAGCCGTTCCGCGAGGTCGGATGTGGTTTCGGCTCCCCCTTCGTTCACGATGATTATTTCATAATCGGGATAGTCCTGGTTCATCGCCATTTCAAGATATGAATTTATTTCATCTTCTTCCGTAATGGTATAGACAATTACCGATACTTTTGGAAAAACGGCGGCATCGTGGGGCTGAGGGGCTTCCTTATGTTGCCCGACGGCGGAACCTGCCATCCAGATAGGTTTAAATCTTGCCCAGATGGCAATAAGTGCGGAAACAACCAAGATTGCCAGGCAAATCCATGTGGTGGTGTCGAAACAGAATGCAAAGTTCATAATGTCTTTTCAGTCAATAGGGCGTGAAGCTTTGAAGGGAGGGGGGTTATGCCGTCTTCACGGAAAGGGGTGTGTTTTTGATTTTCTTTATCTGCCATGCCAGCATGCATGCCGTCACTGCCGAAGCCACGAAATCGCATATCGGATAACAACTCCACACTCCGTCAAGTCCGAAATAGCGGGGGAGTATCAGCAGTAGCGGAATCATGAATATAATCTGGCGGGTAAGCGACAGGAACACCGCTTTCCCCGCCATTCCGAGGCTTTGGAAGAAGTTGGTGCCGACAATCTGGAATCCGACGATCCAGAATGTCATCGTTGTGATGCGTAGGCAGTTTATGGCACATTGAATCTGCTCTTCGTCTTGCATGAACATGCTGGCGATTGCTCTTGGATGTAAGGCACCGAGCAAGCTTCCGATAGATGTCACCACAAGCCCTGACGCTGCCGCAAGGAAAAGAGTGCGGAATAGGCGGTCGTGCCGTCCGGACCCATAATTGTAGCCAAGAATCGGCTGCATCCCCTGGCATATACCTATTACAATCATCACGAATATTGTCACAAACCTGTTGAAGACCACCACTGCGGCTATGGCGTTATCTCCTCCGTATTTAAGCAAGGAGTTGTTGACGATGGCATTTATGCAAGAGCCTGCCACATTGATTAAAAACGGTGCCATGCCGATATAGAGGATTGAACGGATTACGGGCCAGTTGAATTTGAAAGTGCCACTGACGAAGTGTAGTTCGCTTTTTTTCTGAAAAAAGTGCGACATCACGAAAAAGGCGGTCACAAGCATGGAGATATCGGTGGCTATGGCAGCCCCTTTGATGCCCCATCCGAATCCGAAAAGGAAAAGCGGGGCGAGAATCATGTTCAGGCCGGCCCCGATGAGGTTCGTGTACATCGCTTTACCGGGGTATCCCGTGGCGCGCATCACGTTGTTGTAGGAGAACGTGAGGTTCATAAGCACCATTCCGGGAAGCACCCACATCAGAAATTCACGGGCGTAAGGGAGGGAGTTTGGCGAAGCTCCGAAAAGTTTGAGGATGGGGGTGAGAAACACCGCGAAGAGAGTGATGTATGTCAGCCCTATCAAGACAGTCAGCTGCACGGAATTGCCCAGGATAATCTCTGCCATCCGTTTGTCGTTCTGACCCATCACGATACTGACTCTGGTGGCGGACCCGGCGCCGATAAGCATGCCGAGCGCGGTGGCGAGGTTCATTACGGGGAATGTCACCGCTATTCCGCTGACCACGTTGGGGTCGTCGATGGCATGGCCGATTACGATGGAGTCGATGATGTTGTAAACAGACATGACGACAGTGCCCACCACTGCCGGAAGGCTGTATTTAAGGAGCAGACGCCAGATTTTGGCTGTGCCGAGTTCGCGGAGACGGTCTGCGTTTTGTGTGGAAGCTGCTGCCATGGTTATATCTTGTAAACAAATCCCATTTTGTGGATTTTCGTGGTGCAAAGTTACAAATTTCTAACGGCACATTCAACAATAAGTTTTTCCAATAGGGGAATATTATATCCGATTTTACCTTAAATCTTATCGGAAACAAACATACGTGGCGTTTGCAATGTTAGTGATTGTAAAAAGAAAAGTAATTTATTAATTTTGCAGCCTGAAAAACGGATACATTCCGTTTCACAGTACGTAAATCCGCTATAGATTATATGGACAACCTATTAAAGACGACAGTTGCCTTTCTGATGTGCATGCTTGTTGCTCCGGCAGCCCGCGGGCAGCTGATTCCGGTGCGTGACCAGAAGGAATTTGTGGATTCATTGAAGCATGAACTTGACTATGGTCCGTATTTCGGGTTGTATAAAGACAATTACTTCACGGTCGGCACGACTCCGTTCAGAAAGCCTACCGCAACCAATTCCGATGTGAAGTTTCAGATTTCGCTTGCCATCCGGCTCACTGATGCGGTGCTTCCATGGAATTCTTTTTTGTTCCTTATGTACACGCAGAAAACATTCTGGAATGTTTTCCAGGAGTCGCTCCCGATGCGCGACCTCAATTTCAATCCGGGTATAGGATGGACGAAACCTTTTTTCAATAAAGACCGTTATGTCGGGAAGCTCACCCTTATGCTTGAGCACGAGAGCAATGGCCGCGACGGCGACGACTCCAGAAGTTGGAACCGCATTTCAATCAGCGGCTCCACGCTCATCGACGAGTGGCTGATGGTGCATGCAAAGTTCTGGATTCCTATAATCGACGGGCAGAATAATAAAGACATACTTAAATATTGCGGCATATACCAAAGCGGATTTGTGGTCACAACACCCAACAAGGAATTTTCCTGGGGCCTTACCCTTGTGAAACGCAGCGGCTTCAACCTTAATTTCAACACGATTTGGGAGATGAGCTGGAGGGTGTCAGACAAGACCAACCTCAACCTGTTCGCCCAATATTATAACGGTTATGGCGAGAACCTTATAGACTATAAACAGTTTCATTCACGTTTTAGGGTAGGGATAATATTCAAACCTAAATTCTTTTCCGAGTTTTAGCGATGGCAATAGATTTCACACCGTTGGTGCGTCCCGGGTTCTTGAGGCTTGCACGCCGCACGGATTCATGGGGAGAAAAGTCTGGAGATATTCAGAGAGACGTGTTGTGCGGTCTGCTTTCGCGCGCGTCATCTACGGAATACGGCAAGCTATACGGCTTTCGCGACGTCTTGCGCGAGCGTAATGTCGTGGATGCCTATAGATCGCGTGTGCCATTGGTGGATTATGAGTCCATTCGCCCGTGGGTGATGCGCATGATAAAAGGGGAAACGGATGTTTTGTGGCGCGGCAGGTGTCTTGATTTCGCGCAGTCGTCGGGCACGTCGGGCGGGAAGTCGAAATTCATCCCTGTCACGGGTGATTCATTGGCGGGCAACCATTACAGGGGTGCAGCCGATGCTGTGGCACATTATCTGCGCCTTGTGCCGAAAAGCCGTATGTTCTCGGGTAAAGGTTTTATTCTTGGCGGCTCGTTTTCCAACACCCTCGGTTTCGACGTGCCTGGAGTGCATGTGGGCGACTTGAGTGCCACCTTGATTCGAAAAATAAGTCCACTTGCCAATTTTGTGAGGATTCCGGATAAGAAAACAGCTCTTATGCCTGACTGGGAAACCAAACTTCCTGCTTTGGTGAAGGTTGCCTCCCGGTGCAATGTCACCAATATTTCGGGTGTGCCTTCATGGTTCCTCACCGTAATCCGCAAGATTGCCGAAGCAAGGGACGTTGAGAAAATTTCCGACGTATGGCCGAATCTTGAGGTTTTTTTCCATGGCGGTATTTCGTTCGAACCGTATAGGGATGAATATCGGCGACTGACAGACCCTGAAAAGATGCATTTCCTCGAAACCTACAATGCATCGGAGGGGTTCTTTGCAGTTCAGAACGATTTCGACAGCCATGGCATGCTCCTTGTAATCGACAGGGACGTATTTTATGAATTTATCCCGGTAGAAGGGGATGACCGTAGTCCGCGCGCCTTATGGGAGGTGGAGAAAGGGAAGGTTTATGAACTTGTAATCTCGTCGAGCAACGGTCTTTGGCGTTATCGTCTTGGCGACACCGTTAGGATAGCGCAGACCAATCCTGTGAAAATCACAATAGCAGGCCGGACAAAGAGTTTTATCAATGCTTTCGGAGAGGAACTGATGGAAGACAATGCGGAAAAAGCCATGGCTGCCGCATGCGACAGAACCGGTTCGTCGATACTTAACTATACGGCCGCCCCGCAGTTTGCTTCGAAAGGAAGGAAGGGGAGGCACCAGTGGCTTGTGGAATGGGGGAAGGCTCCCGCCGATAACGCTGAGTTCGCCGCCGTGCTCGATGAAGAGCTCCGGAAACTCAATTCCGATTACGATGCAAAGCGCAGCCATTCCATATTTCTTGACATGCCGGAGGTGATAAGCGCCCCCTCCGGGCTTTACGACAGTTGGCTGAAGAGTGCCGGAAGCCATAAACTCGGGGGGCAGCGCAAGGTGCCTCGTCTGAGCAATGACCGCCATATTTTCGACAATCTTCTCCTTCTTATGGGGGAAAATCGATAAAATGAGTTTGATTGATGTCGCCTGATTCGGGTGACTTGTGAAATTGTCTTGCAGATTCTGTATAATTTGTTTAAATTTGCAAAGTAAAGTAAGTAGATGATGCCTCGCTTCGGTGCATCTTTATAAACTATGGTTTTAGCGAGCCTTTAAATCTAATGGAATTATTAATACTGACTTTATGAAACGAATAATTGCAATCGTAAGCTTTTGCGTGCTTTATATGGCAGGCGTGATGGCTCAGGAGATTGTGTCGGGGACGGTCATTGACAAAGATGGTTATCCGATTCCAGGTGCCCGCGTGGAAATTGTCGGGAGGTCGGAATATGCCATGACGGATATCGACGGCACATTCCGTATCGAGCTTCCTGTAACCGCCAGGAAGATTGTGGTCTCTTATCCCGGTTATAATCCTATCGAAAGGGATATCAAACCGGATATGGTTGTCATAGTCGGAAAAGGCTGGGAGGCGATGTCGAGCGGCTATCGCGGTTTCTTTGACTTTGTCGGCGGTTGGGGATTCGGCGGGGAGGTCAATGTAAGGGCCGGAATGAATGAAATCAATGATATTCGGCATGCCTTGACGTTCGGTTGGAGCATGACGCATGGCTATCAGATTAATTCGCACTTGTTTGCCGGTCTGGGATTCGGATTCAACGCTGAAATGCTATATGCCGACCGGGTGAACGGCACTACGGAAGAATATTATGGGTATCCGGACGGAGGGATGTCGTTTTATAGTCTCGACATACCCGTGTATGCGGATTTGCGATGGGATTTCGGTCTGGCAAAGAAGACCGCCCCGTTTGTCGATGTCAAGATAGGCTTCCAGGCATGTTTGGCCTTTGACAAAGATGATTCGATTTTTGAATCATATAGCTATCGCAACAACCGGTCGTCAAATATAAGTGTATATGGCGAGGGTGTAGGAGGTTTCTTCCTTCAGCCGTCAATCGGACTGCGCACGGGCATAGGTGGCAAGTGCGGTATGAATATCGGTCTGTCTTATAACACCATGGTGAAGAAAAAACTCAAAGCTGTATATGAATACAACGATTGGAACGATTATAATAACAATATAAGCGAAACCAAAGACCTTGGCGTGTCAACCGGGGGAGTTCTGATGCTCAACATCGGGTTTGATTTTTAAGATACTCAGAAGGAAATACCTGGCGGCGTCTGATTGCGTTGCCCGATGATTCCATAAACAGTAAGAATCAATGAGGAAATACAATATATTATTGACGGTCTTGTCGGCAATCCTGCTTTTATCGGGTTGCTCGGAAGAAAATACTTTTGTGTTTACCGGTTATGAGTCGCGGAATGTAGATTTTGTAGCGATTAATATGTCGGTAAAGTATGATGCTGGTATGATGCCGGACAGTGCGTTGTCCGTGGCATACGACGGTGGTTATTACGAAGGTGAATATGAACCCAAGAAATTTGATATCAGGGTTTATAATCTCTTTCCCGAGAGCTATGGTGAAGACATAAGGTATATCACGATAAACGTGGATCATCGCAACCAGCTATGGGCGGGCGGCTACAGTGAGATTGCCTTCAGATTCAGACCGAGTTGTCCCGAGGAGAAAGAAGCAAGGTTTACTATGCCTGACGGGAAAGTGATGGTGGTGAGCGCCGACAATCCGGAATGTAGTTGGGTGCTTGATTATGAGGCCTGGAATAATATTCAGGACTGGAGCCGCAACGGCTATAATTTAGCTGTAAAGGCTGAGAGCGAGTATGAGGTAAACGAGACGGTGTATAGGAACATAGGATATGTATTGCTTCAAATTAATGAGGCTGAATGGTTGCAGTATAACGCCGCCGACGGCAAATGGTATGAGAATTATTGGGTAGATAACCCGAATCTCGAGATTCGAGGCAATGTTGATTTTAAGGTGGAAAATCTTACCGTAGGGAATAATGAAGACGTTGCGCACTCCTATACATACGGCGGTTCTTACGATGTTAGTGCGGGAAGTTACCGTGAATCCAAATTCATGCTTGACGTTTATCCTCTTGAAGGGGATAACCTTGATGTGCCGCAACAAACCGAGGTAAGACTTGAGTATTACCATCATGTATGGGCCGGGGGCAACAATGAGCTTAAATTTACATTCCGTCCTAAGAATGAATGGCAGAAAGAGACCGTCTTCACAATGCCTGACGGCAAGACCTTCAATGTCAATGCTTCCGATTCCACTTTCGTCTGGACACTTGACCACGACGTGGTTGCGGGCGATGTTGAATGGTATAGCCATTATGGCGACAGGCTTCTTTTGGTGAAAGCGGAAAGCAGTTATGAAGTGAACGGGATCCACTATTCCGACCAAGGGTATGTATTTATCACTACCGGAGCCGGATATTGGAGCAATACGTTGTTGCAATATAATCCGGCAAACGGCCGATGGTATGCCAACGATTGGATAACCGACCCGACACTTGCACGGATATATGTTGATTACCATAAACCGTGATTATAAATATGACAACGGGTATCGGTATGCGGGTTTTAAACGTTTTTCTTTAACAGGGTAAAGAAATAGAATACATGAAAAAGATATTATTGATAATGGTGTTTGCCGTGTTGCCTTTGTTGGGAAGTGCCCAAGGATTCCGAGGATTTCTGGATGTATATGCCGGCACCTCTTTCTCGAAAGGGTTTACCGATTACGGTTATGTTGGGTCCGAGTATTCTGTGTCCGGTATAAAACCGGACTTTGTGTTCGGATTAAACGTCACGGAAGGCTATCAGATTACTAATTATCTGTTTGCCGGGGTTGGATTCGGCGGATATGCTTCCATGCTTGGCTACGATGCTTATGACGGCTCTTACATGGAGAGGGATAGAATATTTTATTCCATATATTTACCTGTGTTTGCCGACGTAAGATGGACTTTGAATATGAACTCCAGGATTACTCCTTTTGTTGATATGAAGATAGGTTATCAGTTTGGGGTCTCCGTCGGGAGCGGCGAGCTGTTCGACTATTATTTCAAGAATGTATCTACAACTGCTACCCATAAGAACGGACTGTATTTCCAACCATCGATTGGAGTACGTTTCGGCAAGGCTACCGGTTTTAACCTTGGAGTGGCTTACAACACCTCTGTCGGCACCCGTTTCATGTTAGGGGAGGTCATAGACGGCAAGCGTGTAAAAACGGAGGTCGGCTCTTCGAATGCAGGCGTGTTGATGCTGACGTTGGGGGCAGACTTTTAAATTTGTAATAAAGGTATAGGCTGCGTGGCCGGGCGACATATATGACGATCGTTTAAGATTGGGCTTCCGCTGTGTCGCACGGTTGCGCAGTTTTTTTATCCTGTTTTGTAAAAGCATATTTGCGTTTTTGCGTGTGCTTTGCAAAATTGATGGGTGTAAATTTTTAGATTTAAGAAAAATGGTTTAACTTTGCTATGTTGTTGCAAGTAGAGATGCATTTACCGAGGGAACATGGTTAATTTGTGTGTTTTGCCGTTGGGTAATCAAACATGCCAAAGGATGTCCCTACATAAAATAATGCACAAATATATATCAATCCCCGGGATTCCAATACCTGCATTTCCTGATATTATATCGAATAACTGAATAATACAAACATAAACTGATTTAAAGAAATGAAACGGATTTTAGTTGCATTGTCGCTTGTCGTAGCTGTTTTTACGATGTCGGCGCAGAGTTATCGAGGATTTATCGACCTCTTCGGTGGAATCGCCACCGGTAGTGGTCATACTGTTGAAACAGGGGTAGGACCGTTTTCCGATGTTAAACCGAATTATGGTTTCGGACTTTCCACTTCCCACGGTTGTCAGATTACCCCTTGGGGATTTGTAGGAGTCGGAGTCGGCGCGTACGCTACGATTGACCATGCGGCGGCGAACGGGGATACTAATAACGAAGACAGTAATGGCTTATATGGTATTTATATACCTATTTCCCTCGATTTGAGATGGGACTTGAATATTCGTAAAAAGGTAACCCCGTTCGTAGATTTGAAAATCGGCTACCAGTTGGCTGTCGATGGTTCGGACGATGAATATGGAGAGGGTGAGTTATGGGGCGATGGTCATATCAGATATCTTCATTTTGAGTCGTTGCCGGGTTTCTATTTCCAACCTACCATAGGCGTTCGTTTCAGGATGGGAAAGAAGAGCGGTTTCAATCTCGGAGTCACCTATAATCCTACTGTTAAGAAACGCGTTTATGCTTTTGACCGCGATGGCGGTTCTCATATTGACGAAAAAGATTTCACAAGTGGTGTAGCCATGCTAAACCTTGGTTTCGATTTCTGAGATTGCCAGGCGTTTGCCGTTAAACAAAAGGCATAAAATGTGTGGCATCAAACATGCCGGAGGCATAACCCTACATATTTCATGCGGAAGCATGTTGATTCACACTGGTTTGTGGATTTAAATAAGAAATGAATGAAAAAGATAATATTGACTTTGGCGTTATTCGTACCCTTTTTATATGCCAATGCTTTGGATGTGGTCGTTGACAACATTCGGTATGAGGTGATGAAGGGTGAGAACGCCGTTTCTTGCCGCGCCGAGAAGAGCAAGGAGCTTGCGGAAGTGGAAATACCCGCCCGTGTATCGATAAAAGGACGGTTCTATCCGGTGACCGAGATTGAGGCGGGGGGGTTCCGCAAATGTAAAAACCTTAGGTCTATTGTAATTCCGAATACCGTAGAGAAAATCGGTGCCGAGGCCTTCTGGGATTGCCAGGCGCTGGAAAGCGTGGTGCTCCCCGATAAATGCGAGGCCGGAATCACCGACGGAAGCTATGGCTTCGGACGCCATGGTATATTCAAAGGATGCAAGTCGCTGCGCCGTATGCGCGGCACGACCATGATGTATCCCCAATACATGGTGCTCGACGCGTTGTTCAACTGCAAGGAAGTTCCCGCATACGAGACGATGGCCGCCGTTGACCCTACGGAAATCGATAAGGCTGGCAATGTGAGCGGACGTTTCTCCGAATTTGCCCGCGACAACTATTTCCCGACTGTGGAACAATGGCAGCGTCGCAAAAGCTATGAGACCGTGGCGCAATGGGAGACCAGGGTCAACGACTCCAACCGTAAGAAAATGCTCGATGAGACGGTGGCAGAGGCGCGTACCGCCTTCCTTAAAACGTTCGCTCCTTTCACCGTGAAAGGTTCCCTTGAGGAATATGACGCCGAAAACGGAATTTACCCGGTTTATCTTGGTGAACTTGGCACTGTTTATGCAGCTGTCCCGACGGATGAGGCGGAAGCGTTCGGTGCCAGCTGGAAAAATGTGAAGGTCAATCCCACATACGGCATCATCGACGACGCGGTAGGTGTTTTAAGTTGTGAATTCGAACTCGACGGGAAGGTCTATAACAGTCCACGCACTTACGTGGAAGATGATTTCGACCAGATGCTGCTCCTTATCACTCCGCTTGCCACGCTAAGGGAATATGAGAACCAGATGGCGGCTCGCGAAAAGAAAGCGGAGGAGAAAAAGGAGTATGCCCCCGACATTGTTGACATAGAGATTCCCGCCACTCTCGACAGCCGGTCCAGGACGTTTGCCGTCATAATCGGAAATGAGAATTACCAGCGTGTCGCCAAAGTGGATTATGCCCAGAACGATGCGCGCGTATTGTCGAAATATTTCACACGCACGCTTGGAATCCCGGAAAGCAATATCCGTACGTATTACGACGCCACCTACGGCGACATCGTGGCTGCGCTTGAAGATATCCGCAACGTGACGGAGGCGTTTAAGGGCGACGTTGACGTAATATTCTATTATGCCGGCCATGGCATACCCGATGAAAGCAACCGCAGCGCCTACCTTCTTCCCATCGATGCCAACGGCAGCAGCAAGGAAGTCTGTTTCCCTGTAAGCAAGTTGTATGCTGAATTGGGAGCATTGAATGCACGCCACACGGTGGCATTGCTTGATGCATGCTTCTCCGGTTCGCTACGTGGAGAGGGTATGCTTGCAAGCGCACGTGGCGTGAAGCTCAAACCGAAAGAAGTGCCTGCGAGCGGCAACCTGGTGGTGCTCTCTGCAGCGAGCGGCGACCAGACCGCATATCCATACGATGAGAAAAACCACGGACTTTTCTCCTATTATCTCATAAAGAAACTTAAAGATACGCAGGGCGAAGTGACTCTTGGCGAACTGACCGGCTATATACGCGACAACGTAAGCCAGCAGGCGGTTCTTGTCAACCAGAAGCCGCAGCAGCCTACTGTGAAATGGAGCGACGGCCTCACCGGGAAATGGGAGGGGCTTCTCTTCGGCGGGGCTGCCGACAATGGAAAAAACAAGGTTGTTCCGGCGGCCGAGGAGGCTCCTATAGAGACTACGGAAGGGCCGGTTCAATCTGTCGAGGAGTAAGGGGCTGCTGGACGGAGTAAGCTGAACCTTTCATCAAATCAATGACAAAGCATCTTTGATTAACATTAATTAACATTTCCGTTTGGGCAAAGTAACTATTCAGCGGACACGCTGAGGAAGTCGCCTTTTAGAAAAGGGCGAGT